>JBBRUM010000459.1:0-3127 GCA_038247815.1 Tepidisphaerales bacterium
AGCAAGGCACTCGCTCCCCGGAGGATTCGACGGCGGTGATGGGGTTACCGCGCTTTAGCTGTTTGGCGGGGTTACCGCCGGGGCCGCAAGCTGAGAGTCAAATCGCCCGGGACAAGTTCTCAAAGCAATTTTAGTGACGGGGCGATGGGGGGTCAAGACATCCGCCCACCCCGGGCATTGTGCCCGATCTCCTCCACGACATACGCGTCCGTCGGATCGAGCGCCGCCAGCACCGCCAGCGCATCGCCATGCCTCCCCAACGACCCGTCCTCCCGCGCCTTTAACCACCGCTCAAGCTTAAATCGCCGAAGTGCTCGGCGTCGCGGTTGACACACGTTCCCCATACGCATCAACAAACAGGCGCGACGCAAACTCAAACTCCCCCGCGTCGTGGTGCGTCCACGCCAGGTTGTTCAGCCACGACGCCCGCCCCCGCCGCGCAATGGCATCTTCACCCGAGCTCGCGAGATCCAGCCCGCGCCGCCTCCACTCCAACCGTCCCTCAGCCGTCGGCGTCGCCAGCGCAACCCTGTGCGCCGCATCCAACGCCAACGACTCGACGTCGCCATCCGCACGATGTCGCATCGCCAATTCATCGGATTCGAGAAACATTGGTAACGCGGCTAGCGGGCCGCCCGACGATCAAAAAGCCCTCCCCCCCGTTCGAGCAAGATCAACACGCAAGAAAAAAAGGACGGATCGGTGTACTTCCCAGCCGCGTCGCGCGCAGGGTGTGCACCCTCAAAATCCTGCTGCAACCCGTCCGCCCGAGCTACTTCGTTCTGGACTGCGACAGGATCGTCATTCCCCGATGTCAAAATCTCTCCAAACCGCGTCTGAGAGATCGGGTTGGAAAAGTCCCAAAGGGCGATGAGTTGAGAGATAAATGTAGTCATGGAACTGCGCTAAGAATAGATAAATTCGCGGGTTAGGCTCAAGCTGTCGCGACATGCAGCCGGGCTGTGCTTTAGACAACGGTTTGCGCTACAATCCCGGAAGACGGGGAGGAAGGCCGGTTCGGACGGTGGGGGGGTGTCGAGGTTGCACCAAGTATGACGTCGTTCGTCGAGAGCTGCGTGGTTGCGGTGACGGGTTCTGCTCAAAAGGTGGAGCGGCGGTCCCGTGGGCGCCCCAAAGCCAAGCGACTCATCAAGCTCCTCTCCAATCGCCGACGCATTCTCGTCACCACCCACATCCACCCCGACCCCGACGCCCTCGCCAGCGCCCAAGCCATGGCGTTCCTTTTCCGCGAAAAGCTCCCCGGAGCTAGGATCGACATGGCCATCAAGGGCCAGATCGCCGGCGGTATCAACGAAGCCTTCGCCAAACACTCAGACCTCCGCATCGAACCCTGGCCCGACACCCCTGCCAAGCTCGCAGAATACGACGGCTTCGTCCTGCTCGACTGTCAGCCGCCATTCTCGTACAACCCCCTCCCCGACGACGTCCAAATCGACGCCGTCATCGACCATCATCGCTCCCGCGGCCGCAAGCCCCACTGCGGCTTTTGCGACGTCCGCACCGACGTCGGGGCCACCAGCTCGATCGTCTTCAGCTACTTCATGGAGCTCGAGGTCGGCATCCCCCGCCTCCTCGCCGCAAGTCTGCTCTACGCCGTCGAGTCCGACCTCGCCGGGGCCGCCGGAACGCCGGGCGAGCTGGACAACATCGCCCTCGCCGGTCTGACACTCATGGCCGACGCCAAAACGCTCTACAAGATGCGTTACGTCAAGCTCTCCCAGAGCTACTTCAGCGTCTTCGCAGAGGGCCTCCAGTCGGCTGTGATCTATGACGGGGCGGTCGTCAGTCACCTCAGTGAAATCGACTCACTCGAAAAACCCGCCGTGCTCGCCGACACGTTGCTTCGGTACGACCGCGCCGTCTGGAGCCTCGTCACCGCCCCACACCGGGACCGCGTCATGGCATCCCTCCGAACGTCCAGCCCAACGCTGATGGCCGCCGACGTCATGCAAAAAATGCTCCGCGGAATCGGCGAGGGCGGCGGGCACCGCGCGAAAGCGGGGGGGTCGGTTCTACTCAAGGAAGGGACCGCGGCTGAGATCGAAAAAGTCCGAACCACATTACGCCGCCGGTTCTTGCGAGCAGTCGGAATGGGCAAAGCCCGCGCGAACCGACTCGTTCCCCCGAAGCCCTGAAAATAATGCGGAATATTGCCAAGGCAGCCGATTGATATTCTACGATCGGTTCAATTGGATAACGCGTATCCATTGAACGGCGGGTGTCGTCTCTGTATCTAAGGTGGGACATTTGAACGTTATCGCGGAGTTGCCATGCGAATGATCGAAGGTCTCGAAGCGCGACGCCTATTTGCCACCGGCGGGCTCGACCCCACCTTCTTCGGTGACGGCACCGGCACGATCACCTTCGGCAACCGCTCGCTGGACACGGTCTTCGGCTCGGCGGTTCAACCTGACGGAAAGATTGTCCTCGTCGGCTCGACCGATTCCCCCGACGGCAACGGGACCGACATCGCCGTCGCGCGACTCAACCCAGATGCGACGCTCGACCAGACCTTCGGTATCACCCTCGCCAACGGCCCCGGAGGCGGACTCTTCGAAATCCCACTCCCGACCAACACCGACACGGCCTTCGGTGTCGTCATCCAGCCGGACGGGAAGATCGTGATCGTTGGTTCGGTAGCGCAGATCGACTCCACCCTCGGCCTGCAGTTCGGCCAAGCGGTGGTGATCCGACTTACGGCCTCCGGCGGACCCGATGACAGCTTCGGAACCAACCTGCCGGAGGGCGAAACCGGCGGGCTTGGCTTCGTCTTCTTGCCTCTTTCGACCGACCCGAACACCGAGCTGCCCAATTCCGAGGCGCGCGCCGTCACCCTTCAAAGTACCGGCAAGATCGTCATAGGCGGCGCAGCCGACCTCACCGTCGGCGGCACGTCCTCATTCGCCATCGCCCGACTCAACACCGACGGCAGTCTCGACAGGTCCTTCGGCGACTCGGGCTCCGGTATCGAAACCGAACCCGTACCGGGCTTCTTTACCGCAGTTCTCGGAATCGCCACGACCGCCGACGACCGCGTCGTCCTGACCGGAACTGCAATCCGACCTTCCGACGCCTTGAACCCCGCGATCGGTGTCTTCGTCACAGC
>JBBRUM010000460.1:0-3121 GCA_038247815.1 Tepidisphaerales bacterium
CACCCTCCTCCCCTTCAACCGCAGCCAACTCCAAATGGCCGCCGAAGACAACACCGGCAACCCAACCCCCTTCGCCACCACCTTCGGCTGGACACCGCGGGCCTTTGGGGACTAGAAGTGGGAAGGGTTGACGTGACCCGTCTCTCAAGAAGACATCGCGTTCTATTCTTGCTTAGGAATTGAGCGACATCGAAGCTCTTAAACGTCGGCGCAGATTAGGTGACATCCTCTATCTCTCTTCTGCGTTGATTCCAGCTGGAGTACGGTGCCACTCGCCCGAGCCTTGACAACATGATGACTCGTACTTCAGGGCCGGGTAGACTCCGCTCATGCTCGAACGCTCAGTGCGGGACGCCCGACAAAAGGTTAAAGATGCGTTGTCTGTCCCGCCGGACCGAGCGGATGTGCGCATCCTTGTCGGTGACTCCCTCCACCTGCTGGCAGAAGTCGAAGCAGAGAGTGTCCAGTGCTGTGTTACCTCCCCTCCATATTGGGGTTTGCGCGACTATGACCACCCATCCCAGATCGGAGCCGAGTCATCCCCAAAAGACTACGTCAAGAACTTAGTGGCGATATTTCGGGAGGTGAGAAGGACGCTCAGCAGGTCGGGAACACTTTGGCTCAATGTCGGAGACGGTTACGCTCGAAATGGTGGAACAGGTAAGCACGGTCCCAACGCGCTCGTGGGCAACACTCGACGGATGATTCAGAAGAGAAACTGCGAGGTTCCGGATTGCTGGGGACTCAAAGACCGCGACTTGATGGGGTTGCCATGGAGAGTGGCTTTTGCATTACAGGAGGATGGCTGGATCCTGCGGTCACGAATCACTTGGATCAAGAAAACCGCGATGCCCGAGAGCGTAAAGAACAGGCCCACTAGCGCTACCGAGGACGTTTTTCTGTTTTCTAGAACATCGAGCTATTATTACGACTCAACGGCAGTTCGCGAAGCCTCAGGTGCGAACCTCCGAAACTACTGGATCCTCGGCCCTGATATCAGTGGTAAAGGTCACCCCGCGACGTTCCCTCGTGAACTCGCTCGCAGGTGTATCGTTCTCGGATCCAAACCGGGGGACTTAGTTCTAGATCCGTTTGGAGGCTCGGGCACGACCGGTACTGTGGCACGCGAACAAAGGCGAAAGGCCCTGTTGATCGAGTTAAATCCGCAGTACGCTCAAATGAGCAAAAGGCGACTGGCATATGGCAAAGCAGCTCTCTTCGAAGAGAAGGATCCTCAAGTTCTTTTTGGCTAACGTCGGAAAGGTCCTTACATCGCGTGAGATTCAAGAGGCCAGCGGAGGAGCCAGTGAATGGGCGAGGAGGGTCCGCGAACTCCGGAACGAGGACGGGTATCAGATACTGTCGCACAAGGACCGTGCGAACCTCAAACCTAACGAGTACCTGCTTCACTCACTCAAACGCCTCCCCGCCTTTGCCCGGGGCATCAGTAAAGAAACTCGTGCTTTCGTCTTCGAACGGAACGGCTACACCTGCCAAATGTGTGGCGTCGCAGCCGGCGACAAAGATCCGTTGAACGCGAGCCGCACCGTCCGCTTGACGATGGGCCACATCCTCGACAAGTCAAAGGGCGGTGAGGACACGCCCAACAACCTCCGCGCGGTCTGCACAAACTGCAATGAAGGCCTTCAAAATACTTCTCCCCCCAAACCAGACCAGCTCCACCTCCTTGCCCAAATCCGCCGTGCGACTCGGGATGACCAACAAGTAGTGATGGACTGGCTCCTCCAGAAATTCAACCTCGTTGTCAAGGAAAATACCGCGGGTTCCACCGACTCTTCATCCCATTAACGAGCGACCACGCTGTTTACTTCCGAACTCGCGTCAGAGTTGTCGATCATAGACCAACAGCGAGAACGTAAACTCATACTGATTTCCGTTTAACCGCCGTTACCCTCGCATCCTTACTGCTTGACGCCCCAGCCGCCTCGCCCCGACGCGATCGCCGTTGTCCCCCTCCCCACCCGACTCCCCCCCTCTCCCCCCCTACCCTGCCACCGCCGCGGCTACGACCTCCGCGTCCACCCGCCTGATACCCGCTGCCCGGAGTGCAACGCCACCGTCGCCGACGCCATCGCCCTCGCCGCCATCCCCATCCGCCCTGCCTATCGCAACAGTGACCCCCGCTGCCGCCGCCGAATCCTCGCCGGCCTCTGGATCCTCACCCTACTCCCACTCCTAGCCACCCTAAACGCCCTCGACTGGCTATCCCAAATTCCCATGCCAGCGCCCGACTTCCTCCGCTGAGGCATCCGCGTACTCGGCGACACCCTGCTCTTTACATGGATCATTTGCGAGCCCATCATCTTCTGCATCGGAGTCGTGCTCCTCTTCGCCAAAGAACGCCACCGCCAACCCCACCCCCTCGACTGAACCCGCCGCTGGGGCATCCTCGGCTCCTACATCGTCGCCCTGCTCAGCGCTGTAAACTTCCTGTTTCTTCCGGCCTTAATTGCGGTCGCAATCTCCGCAGTCTTTACGGGCATCGCTCTCAACTTCCAGCCCCAGATCATCGGACCCCTAACTGCCCTCAGCACAACCCACCTGAAATACGGCCCCCACCCCACCACCACCGCCGCCCTCGTCGCCTTCTCCTCCCTCGTAATGCTCTTGGCATGCGTACCACTCTTCACAGCCATGCGAAGCTGTGCAACCCCGCGCATCGCCATCGCTCTGCTCTCGCCTCTGGCCCTAGCAGCCCTCTTACAACTCGGCGAAGTCAGCCGCTACCCCGCCGGATGGACCGGAGTCTGCGCCACCGCCCCCTTCGAGTCCTTTTTCTCCCCCCGCTTCGCCCTCGCCTCACTCACCGGCAACCTCTCCCGCACATCCCCCACTACCGCCGCCCTCATCATCCCCCTCAAATACCTCTCCCTCCTCGCCATCACCCTCCACCTCACCCACGCCCAACTCCTCCCCCGCCGCCACCCCACCCCTTCAACACCCTCCGTAATACCGCCTCGAGACAAAGAGTCACCCAGACAACCGACCAAGCCTGTCCCTTTATATCTCTGTCTCTCCGCGCCTCCTCGCCACCCCCACCCTCCCCCCATCGCCTTCTGTCCGTTCCCCCCCGTACCGGTCCGTGGCCACCACCACTTTC
>JBBRUM010000461.1:0-3120 GCA_038247815.1 Tepidisphaerales bacterium
CCCGGGATATGGGGCAGTTGTTCGTCGAGAATCCGCACCGGATGGTCGGGCAGGACGGCGCCTATTCCATCCCGCTCGGAGACGGCACCGCACTGTGGTTTTTTGGCGACACGCTCATCGGCGCCCGCGTACCGGGCGAAAGCCTCTGGTATCCGGGGGGGCAGCAACTTGGCCCCGGCGACATGAGCGGCCATGGCCTGATTGAAAAGCTCCACAACAACACCGGGCTGATCATGCGGGATCAGACCGGCAGCACGGAACTCAAAGATTTCCGCTACCTGTGCGACCCGGCGGGAAATCTCCGCCAACTCATTGTCCACGAGGCGAGCGAACACCCGGATGAGATCCGCGTCTGGTGCCTTCACGGCGTTGCCCTGGGTGAGATGATCTATCTGTATTATCTGACGGTGCGGATGCTGGCAAGCGGACCGCTGCCGGTGAATTTCGAGATTCTTGGCGCGGGTCTGGCCGCTGGCACCCGGCAGGAGATGAAGTTCCACCGCATACGACAGGGCGGTCGAACCCTTTGGTGGGATGCCGGCCTGCCGCAGTTCGGCACGACGGTCCTTCGCGGCACGGATGACTACCTGTATGTCTACGGCGTGCTGAAAGGCAGCGATGGGGTGCAGCGAAGCCATGTCGCGCGGGTCCGTCCGACGGCCATAGAGAACCTCTCGGCTTATCAGTACCTGACCTCCGATGCGCCGGTCTGGGGGAGGGATCCGGCCGCGGCGGTGAGCATCATGGAGGGAATGCCCAACGAGATGTCCGTGAGCTGGAATGCCCACTTGGGGTGCTACCTGGCGGTGCACTCGCTGGACCTGAGCGGCAACATCGTCGGACGGACGGCGTCCAACCCATGGGGGCCGTGGAGCACGCCCACGGTTCTGTGGAAGTGCATTCCCCCGACACTGGACTATCCCCACCCGTACTTCACGATGATCTATGCGGGGAAGGAACACCCGGAGATTGCCGGTCAGAACGGGAAGGTCCTTTACCTGACCTACATCGAGTTCGAGGAATACTTTCCTCATCTCGTCGAAGTCGTGCTGGGAAGTTAAGTCTCGGGGTGGTTGGATCTACGGTGATCCGGTTTGGGCGGGCAGCGGAAGCGCTCACTTGATCAGGATGTCGGCGACTTCGGGACGGGTGAACTCGACGGGCGGGCGAGTGTGGTGATGGAGACGCCTACGCATGGGCCGGATTGAGGGGGGGAGAGGGGGGGGAGAGTTATAGTTGCGAATTAGATTTATAGATTGCAGGTTGCGTGATGGCGCGTGTGGGTGCGCTATCGGGCGACCTATTTTTTATCTTCTGCGGCGGAGGAGGAGGGGGAAAAGTGCGGGGGGGAGGAGGGAGAGGGAGGCGGGTTCGGGGATGGTGGAGTAGATGAGGAGGGGGGTGGGGGTTGTTGCGCCGGAGAAGTCGGGGGAGGGGAAGTCGAGGTCATCGGCGGTGAAGGTGAGGGTGTTACCGCCGAGGGAGTCGATGCGGGAGATTTCGAAGAGTGCGGGGAGGGCGGAGGGGACGGAGCCGAAGAGGACGGTGCCGAGGAGGATTCGGCCGGAGGGATCGGTGAGGAGGCCGGAGGTGGTTTCGAGGGAGACGGCTTGGAGGTAGGTGGCGGTGGTGGGGGAGACGGAGCCGTTGGCTGGGCCGGAGAAGAGGGTGGGGTTGCCGGAGATGCCGAGGATGGGGAGGGTGCCGCCGCCGATGTGGGTGACGCGGAAGCCGGCTCCGAAGAGGCCGCCTTTGGTGGGGAGGGCGGAGGCGCTGCCGAGGGTGAGGGTTTCGCGGAGGTAGATGTTGACGGAGAGGTTGGCGGAGAAGGAGACGCTGGGGGAGGAAGCTTCGTATTGGTAGAAGATGGCGGAGCGCGCAGAGGTGGCGGCGAGGAGTGTGAGAGCGACGGCGGCGAGGTTAAAAGATGAAGAGCGTGCCATTGCGGGAGCGGAGTTGGAGGAGGTCGGCGTTGTTGAGAGTGGTTGAGTTGTCGGCGTCGAACCACCAGGCGAAGTTTGAACCGGCTGAGGCGAGTGAGGAGGCGTAGACGGCGTTGAAGGCGGCGAAGTCGGCGGTGTTGATGGTTTTGTCGCCGTTGGAGTCGCCAAAGAGGCGGTGGAAGGTGGTGGTGGTGTTTGCGGCGGGGCGATTTCCGGAGGTGTCGGCGATGGCGGAGGCGAGGATGGTGAGGTCCCAGATTCCGTCGGCGAGGGAGGCGTTTTGCACGGCCGGTCCGGAGAAGCCGAGTAGGAAGGTTCGGCCGTCGGCGGAGGGGTTGGCTATGGTGATTACGGGCGAAGCGCCGTCGGAGCGGCGGGCGAGGGTGAAAGCGCCGGGGTCGAGTGTGACGGGTTCGTTGAAGGCGATGGTGAGGGAGTTGATTCGGGACCGCTGGGCGTTGCCGTCGTTGATGTTGATGGCGAAGAGGGCGGGGGGAACGGTATCGAGGGCGACGGGGGTTTGGAAGAAGTCGAGCACGCGGGCCATGACGGCGGCGCGGTCGGCGGCAGAGACGATGGTTTCGAAGGGGAAGGCCATGGAGACGACTCGGGCTCCGGCCGGGCTGGCGGATGCGAACTGAACGGCGGCTGCGCCGCCCAAGCCGCCGAAGTAGCTCAGGGCCGCGACGGCGCCCGAACCGGCGGCGGGTGTGATGACGTCGGGGGTTTGGGCGTCGTAGGTCGTTGCGCCGGAGTCGAAGGAAATCGGGGACAGTCCGGCGAAGATTCCGCCCGCGGTGGGGACGACGTTGTAAGTGGCGGCGTCGTCGGAGACGTAGTCGCTGCGGAGGATGTTGTTGTAGAAGGCGCGGTCGGAGCTCGTCGGGCCCGAGGGGCGGTCTAGGTCCCAGCCGATTTCAGCGCCGGAGGCGAAGAGCCTCCCACCGCCGTTGACGTAGGTCGCGACGGCGGTTTGCTCGGCGGCGGAGAACGTCTCGTCGACCGTGGATTCCTCGCCGGCAAGCCAGATGACGGTCTGGTAGTTGGCCAGGGGGACAGCGCCGGAGGCGACGTCTTGATTGTTGGCGGAATCGAAGCCGATCTGGGCGCCGCCGGTGGCGAAGGCTTCGATGGCGCGACCCGCTTGGACGACGTAGTCGAAGCTGTTGGCGAGTCG
>JBBRUM010000462.1:0-3118 GCA_038247815.1 Tepidisphaerales bacterium
AAGCTCGCCCGGACGTTTCTGGAAACACTGCCGCAACTCCGACAGCACGACCTGCCGCTTCTCTAACTCCGCCAATTCCGCCCGACTAGCTTCGGTGGGCGATTCCATCAGGCGCAATCGGAACAGGCGGTCCTGCACGAGAGACTGGTCGGTTTCGATGATCTTGATGACCCGATCGGCCACCGCGACGTCGGCGGTAACGGACATCAAGGTGGGGTTGGGAAGCAGCTCGCCAAGACGCGCAAGGTCGCGCCGGGCTTCCATGAGGCGGGTGGCGAGGTCGGGGAGAAGCTTTTTCCGCCAGGTTTCCGGGGGGTCGGCCAAAGCCATGAACATCTGCCGCGTGGCGGCGAACTCGATCCCGTCGGCTGCGAGAAACGCGGCGACCACCGGCCTAACCGGCGGGGTCGCCACCAAATCGCGTGTCATCGCCAACAGCGCGGCGGTCTGCACGGCTTGTCCCGCTCCCGGGCCGAGATCGGGAACCATCGACGTCGCGTCGTACGGCGCAGTGAGCAGCAGCGCACCACGCGGGATGCGCCGGACTAGGCGGTCGATCCGCCCCTGCACGCCCCCCGGCTGGACCGATCGAACTTCGGCGAGGATTGCGGTGACAGCCGGGCCCATGGCGAGAAGCTGCCGCTCCGCATCGTCGGCTGCCGGGCCGCCGGCGCCGAGCTTGGCGACCAGCGGTTCAATCGCAGGCCGGTCCGGCGCCGCCGGGGAAACGTAAACGTAAAAATTCCGCACCGCGGTTCTCTTCCACTGAACCTCGGCAAAGAGTTTGACGGTGTCGACCTTTCCCGCACGGATCCGGTCGGCCAGCTCACCCGGTTCGACGTAAAAACGCGGAAGATTAACCGGGATGAACAGGTCATGCTGCCGGAGCGATTGGTTGTCGACCTTGGGCGAACCGAGCACGAGCAGGGCTCGGGCACCGAAGTAAAACGCGTTCGTCCAGCCTTCGCGGGTGTCGGCTTCGACGGCGGCGATCTGCCCCGCCAACGCCCCGGGCAGAATCTCATCCGCCCGGCCCGAACCGACGTACACCACCTTGCCCGAAATGCCCTCCGCAGGTGTGGTGTTCAATCGCACCGACGCCGGCCAGAAGGGATGAACCGCCGTAACCTTCCCGCCAGATTCACTAATAGTAGCCAATTGGGTCACAGGAACGACGACATCGAAAGCATGCTCTTTCACTTGCACGCCCGCCCCGAGCTTTGCTAACTCGCCCCGGAGAAACGCCTCGGCCTGCCCGTGCCCCGGAGTGCCGACAACTCTGGACGGCGACGCCGTCAGGGACGCAAGGTCCCGACGGAAGGAGATTTCATCGACCGGCCGAACTGGCGGAGTTTGCCCCCGCGCAAACGGCAGGCAAAGGAACAGCAACACCGTGCACAGCAGACCTACTGCAATGGATTTTGATATGGCTTGGCGAAACAGGCCAGTCATGAACCGATCCACTGGCACCATCGCCGCGCTCCCGCAGAGGCCCGGATCAGATTCCGGGCGGGTCGCCCTCCCGCCGGTCGTGGCACGCTGCCCTGACCGTGGCGATTGAGGGTTCCGAAGTATGCGCGACCCCGGCGGATGACACAAACCCATGGACCCGTTTACCCGCACGCACGTCCGTGCGCTGTGGCAAAAATCCCTATTTCTTTAGTTGTATAAGAATCTGCTCGATCCGCTGCTGCGCCTCCGGAGGCTGGGCGGGCTTGAGTTCCTCAAGCAGAGGGACAACCACCGCGCCCGCCGCGATGAGCTCGATTTGCGCCCCCTCCCGCTTCTTAAAGTCGTCGTCGTTCAGCTTCGATACCAGCGACTTGACCCGTTCCGCCATCGCGTCCGACGGCTTGGGCGCGGGGTTGGTAAACGACTGGATCAAGTCCACCGCCACCTCCACCGTCACCCCGCAGTCCAGTCGCACCGACACCGACGGCAGCCTCGGCTGACCCGTGAGCACGGTCTGGTCCCACAGCGTCACCCGCAGCTCGTTACCCTCCTCGGACCGGGCAATGCCCCGAAGCTGGTCGCCCCGGACATCGACCGTCTCGAACGCCGTATCCAGCTGCAGCGTACCAATGATCTGCCCGCGAAGGACGTCGTCGCCGTACACGAGCATCTCAGACCTGGCCGCGTCGTCAGCCGGGGTCACCGGCAGTGGCGACGGCCTCAAACGCAGTACCGCACTCGCCGGAACCGATAGCGTTTGCCGCCCAGCCGCCCCGTCCAGCAAAAAATCGAACTTCGACGTCGTCAGCAATCCCGAAATTCTCGACCCGTCCGACAGCGTGATCACATGCACCGGCGAATCGTCACTCTTTAGCTGCACTTCGCCCACCGCAGCCACGGGCAACTTGAGTAGTCCGTAGCGTGTAGCCACCTCGAGCGTCTCGCCGGGTACGGCGATCGCCATCCGCTCTCCCGTTCGAAGTGTGACCAGCGGCTTGCCCAACGGGAGCGCGTCCTCCGTCTCGCTGTCGCGGACGCGGTACCCGGCCCGGGTCAATTGCGTGATCGGGATGTTGACCGTCTGCCCGGACGAAAGTCGCATCGCCAAAGTGCCGCTCTCCAACTGCCCGCCGAACACCTCACCCTCAGCCGTCACCAACAGCTGCAACGGCTTGAGTCGTCCCACCGACAACACCGCAATTACCCGCTCAGCCGGCAGCTCGACCCGCCCATACGCCGTCTTGATCGCGAAGGTCGCGTCCGTGAGCGTCCCCCGAAGCAGGTCGCCATTGCGGATCTCCACCACGTCCAACCCGCCCTCGCCCCGGATGAGCTCGAGCTCCTCCGGCACCGCCCCCGACCGCGCCACCGCGTTGGCGACCGTCCGGCGAAGCTCCGGAGAAACCCCCGCCAACAACTTCGCCCCTTTCGCCCCCCCGCCAACCAACTCGGCTGCCCTTTCCAGCGTTTCAGTGCTGCCGTGGTAGTGCACCAGCGACGCCTCTTTCCCCGCCGGGATCTCCAGTGCAAACGCCACCTGCAGCACGTTGGACCCCTCCGGCCAGTTGATCTTCGGAGCCAACTTCGACCCCGCCGCCGCCCACGTCTGGTGGATCGCACGATTACCGTGCGTCATCGCCGCCCAGCCCATCGGCTGGTCCTTCCG
>JBBRUM010000463.1:0-3111 GCA_038247815.1 Tepidisphaerales bacterium
CCCAAACCAAGGCCGGAGACGATCGAGCCGATCCAGCCGGAGTCGTTGGCAACAATCGGCCTGCCGACGGAGGCGGCGCGGATGACGATGGAAGCGACGCCGACGTGACCCATGTAGGGGGTGGCGACGAGGTCGGCCGCGGAAAGGGTGAGGGGGAGTTCGTGCTGCTCGAGGTAGCGGTCGAAGAGGATGACTCGGCCGGAGCGGAGGAGCGGCGCGTAGGGGCCGTCGACGAGGGCGCGGATCTCGGCGTCGCACTTGCCGGTGAGGAGGAGGCGGTCGGTGGGACGGAGCTTGGCGTGTTGGAAAGCGTGGAGTAGGAGGCGGATGCCCTTGCGTGCGGTAAGGGTGCCGGTGGAGGCGACGTAGCGGCCGACTTCGGGGATGCCCAGGGCTCGTCGGGCGGCGGACTTTGAGGTTTCGGGGGTGCGTTCCACGGGATCTGGGAGAAGGCGGGCGCGGCGCGCGAGGTTTCCGCCGCGGGCGAGGAGATGCCTATAGGCGATTACATCAATGAAGTGCAGCACGTTCCAGCGGGAGGCGCGGAGCAGGGAGAGGGCGAGGCGGTGTTTAAGGGACAGGAGCGGGGGCGCTGGGTATGCGAAGCCGCCGCGGAGGACGCCGACTTCGGTTTCATAGCCGCGGGAGAAGATCGCGGGGGGGTAGAGGGCGTGGGTGTGGGATACGCCGTAGGCGGAGGGGATGTAGACGTGCTGGGCGCGGGAGCGTCGGATGGCTTGGAGGAGGAAGTGGGAGCGTTGGATGGGGGTGCGGGGGCGGAATTGGACGTTGCCGGTGTCGAAGGCGTCGATGGTGACGCGGTCTTTGAAGGGCTGTAGCCAAACGTCAAACTCGGGGGAGTCGGCGTCACAGCGCGGCAGGGCGATGGTGACATCGGAGGTTAGGGAAAGGAGTTCGGGGAGAAAGTAGGCGAGATAGGAGAGGCGGTGTCCGTCGGCGGAATTTTCGTGGAGCAAGACACGCATGGTGAAGGAATCGGGCGGTACCGAGTAGGAGGGTCAGGCCTTTTGGAAGTCGTAGATGCTGCCGAGGTCGAGGAGTTGGGTGAGTTCATCGAGTGCGGCTCGGGACTCGGCGAGGAGTTTGGGGTCGGCGAGGTCGTCGGGGGTGAGTTGGGTGCGGTAGTGGCGGGTGGCCCAGGTGGTGAGGGTTTCGGCGAGCTGGGGGGTGAGGATGACGGCGTGGTGGATTGCGGTTAGCTCGGCTGGGGTGACGGGGACGCGGAGGCGGAGGCAGGCCGGACCGCCGCCGTTGCGCATGGACTGGTTGAGGTTGACGAAGTGGAGGTGTTTGAGTCGCGTGCCGGCGGAGGTGAGGCGTTGGGCGGCGGCGAAGGCGGCTGGGTGGTCGCGGACCTCGGTGGGGGCGATCATCGCGAGGTCGCCGGTGGGCAAGCCGTCGTCGGAGCACATGGGGACGAGTTGGGAGTTGAAAAGGTAGCTGGAGATGGCGTCTTCGAGGCAGAGTTCGTCGGTGGGGACTTCGAGGAAGTTCAGCCAGGAGGATTGCTCGGCGAGGAGCTCGGCTGCCGGGCGGCGGTAGGCGAGGGCGTGGACTAAAAGCACGTCGGCGGACCCTACGCAGAGGACGTCGTTGTGGAAGGCACCGGCGTCGATGGCGGCGGGATTTTGGCGAAGGACGATGCAGCGGCTGGGCGCGACGCGGTTGAGGCGGATGACGGCGAGGGTGGCGCGTTTGCGTTGTCGGGCGGGGAATGCAGTGGCGTCGGGATTGGCGCCGTCGCCACATACGAAGATCTGGAAGCCGGGGCCGTCCATGCCGAGGCGGACATGGTTGGCTGCCCCTTCGTCGCCGGTGGAGGTGTGGGAGGGTACGGGTTCGTGGACGACGAACTTTGAGTGTTCGGCGAAGATGCGCTTGAGGATGCGGGTGGTGGTGGGTGTTTCGCGCGAGCGATGGAACTGGTAGGCGAGGTTGGCGGGGGTGATGTGGACGCGGTTGTCGCTGGAGTCGGCTGAGGGGCAGACGGTGGCGGCGTTGGCGGCCCACATGGCCGAAGCGGACGACGCGACGACGAGCAGGGCCGGGTCGGACTTCCATGCCTTGTACAGCACGCGTTCGTCCGTGCCCGAGAAGCCGAGGCGCCTGAGCAGGGGGATGTTCGGGCGGTCGTGCGGCGGGAGCACGCCCTGTGGAACGCCGAGGGAGGCGACGAGCTTCATCTTCTCGATGCCCTGCAGTACGGCGGCGCGGGGGTTGGAGGCGGCGGCCTTGTTCTGGGTCGAGGCGAGGTTTCCAAACGACAACCCCCCGAAGCCGTGGGTCGGGCCGACGAGTCCGTCGAAGTTGATCTCGGGGTGGAGCATTGAGGGGCGGGTTAGTCGTTGGTGGTAAGGGTGAGGCCGGGGGGGAGGGTGGGGGGTAGTTGGAGGGCAGGGGACGACATTTCGGCGACGGGGTGGGAGCAGTAGTCGGCTGCGAAGTAGGCGGAGGGGCGATGGTTTCCGGAGTTCCCGATACCGCCGAAGGGGAGTTCGGAGGAAGCGCCGGTGGTGGGGCGGTTGAGGGTGAGCACGCCGGCGCGGGCCGTGCGGCGGAAGGTGTCCCAGAGCGCGGGATTGTCGCTGAGCAGGCCGGAGACGAGGCCGTAGGAAGTGGCGTTGGCGAGGGAGAGGGCGTGTTCGAAGCTCTCGGCGAAGTGGAGCTGTAGTAGCGGGCCAAAGACTTCCACATCGGAGCGGGGGCAGTGGGTGGCGTCGAGAAGCATTGGGGGGAGCAAGGCGGGGTGGGCGAGGCGGTCGGGGACGGGGGTGAGGGCGGTAGCGCCGGACTGAACAAGGGTGCGGGCGACTGACAGGGTGTGGGCTGCGGCGGGGGCATCGATCAGGGGGCCGAAGTATGGCTGGGGTTCGGCGTTCCACGGGCCGGTGCGGAGGGCAAGGGCGGTTGCGGTGAGCATAGGGAGGAGCGCTGTGTTGGAGGTGGAGTGTGGGAGGATGAGTCGGCGGGCGCAGGAGCAGCGTTGGCCCGAGGTGGCGAAGGCGGATTGGAGGATGTGGAGTACGGCTGCGGGGGTGTTTTGGATGTCCCAGGCGATCAGGGGGTTGTTACCGCCGAGCTCGAGTGCGG
>JBBRUM010000464.1:0-3086 GCA_038247815.1 Tepidisphaerales bacterium
CCAAGCAAAGGCAACAAGTGCTTGCCCGGAAGCCCCTGCGAACCGCCGCGAGCGAGAATGATTCCTAATGACGTCATGGAGGAGTGGTGAGTCGAGGGTAGTGGGTCGGGGGTAGTGGGTTAGTCTACGGTCGGTGCCAGTCGGTGCATTGCGTGCAAGCGGCCGGCAATGAGTGCGAACCGCCCCCGTTCGTCGCATGCGCCAGGCGAAGTGTCGCGAGCCCCTCCGTCCAAAGCTGCCGCAGCGGAGTCGTGCGGGTGCTCGCCCCCGGAAACGCAGGCCCCGTCGTCAATTCGCACGCGGGCATCGAAAGATCCGGCAACAGCGTCATCCGCGTCCGCAGCCGCCGGCACGGCCGCCGCGTCGTCGGCGACATCTCCGCCACCGCAAGCTCCGCCACCGCGCCCGCAAAGGTCGATGGCCCATCGATCACCGCATGTCCCAATTGCCGCAGGTAATGGTCGTACCACGGCTCCATCTCGCTGTAGTTTCCCCCCCCCGGCGCCCCAGCCCCGAGCTTCGTAAACACCGGAATCAGCAGCGGCACCAGCCGCCCCCCCCGCGCGTTTAAGAACCGCTGAAGGTTCCGCAAAACCTCCTCATGCGCATCCACCCCCATCGCCGCCGCATACACCCCAGCCGACGCCGCCGGAAGATTCACCATCAAAATGTCCAACCCCACCTCCGCCAACCTCCCCGGCAACTCCTCCGAAACCCCCACAAAATCCGTCTCCACCGACACCGCAATCCCCCGCTCCACCGCAGCCGAAATCACCCCCAAGCACTCCGAGTGCAACAGCGGATCCCCCATCCCCCCCAACATCACTCGAGTCGACGACGTAAACCCCACCCCCTCATGCCCCGGGTCCCGAAGCGAATCCAATATCGGCAAAATCTCCACCAGTGAAACCTCCGCCCCCGCCCCCGCAGCAGGCAGAAACACCGGCTTGGTGTTCCGCCTCGCGGAAATGTCCAGCCTCACATCCCTTGGCAAACCCGCCACGCCCTCAAGCAGCGCCGCGTCAAACGCCGCCACCAGCCCCGCCGCCGATGGCACCCGCCCCGCGTCCGGCACCGCCCGCTCAGCCAGCGCCACCTGTGCCGCATCGTCCAACGTAAACCGCAACATCGACCGCACCACCGCCGTCGGCGCCGCCCCACACGACGGACTCGAAATCGGATCCCCCCCATACCGATCCGGGTGATAGTGCAGCGACCTCCCGGGATGCCACCCGCCCAACTCCCGCACCGCTCCCGCCGTCAATATCGCAGCCGACAACCCCGGCGGAACCGGCAAAAAGAAAAAGTCCCTCTCCACATTCTCCCCCGCCCGCACCGCCAATCCCGTCAGCAACTCCGGATCAATCAGCGCAGACGCCGGATCCACCAGCATCACCCCCGCCGCCGCAACCCGCCCCAACGCAACCAGCACCGCCGGCCCATCAAACCCCCTGTCAAACGCAGCCGACTGCATCAGCGGCGACCGCCACCCATCCGCCCACCTCCGCCCCACCGCCACCGCCTCCATCTTCGGCAGGGGCCTTCTGTCCCCGTAATCAACCGCCACGGCCCCGCCCACCGCCGCCGTCACCGCCTCCACTTGGTCCGCCCAGCAAACCACCACCACCCCGAATCCGGTCGCCCCCGCCCGCTCCACCGTCCACCGCAGCACCGGCCGGCCGTGAAACATCCGCGCCGCCGAGTTCAGCCTCGGGTGCTCGTGCAACATCGACATCACAATCAGCGGCTTCATTGTGCCCCCCCGCCGCCGCCACCCGCCGTCGCCCCCTCGCGTAGCACCTCCGACAAAAACGCCGAAAACTCCCTCGCAGCCGCCCGAATCGCCTCGCAGTTCAGCAAGTCACGCCGCACCTGCATCCGCTGCTTCTCTGTCGGGCTCAGCGCCGTAGCCGACAGCGCGAGGTCGGCTTCAAACCGTTTGAGCTCCGACGACTGCGTAAAGTGCGTCACCAAGTCATACGTCGGCCCGAGTTCGTTCATCCGCGACCGCAGCGGATCGATCCGCGCAATCGCCCGGTTCACCCGCACTTGGTCGGTGATGTGGTCCCGTATCTCAGCCAGTAGCGGCAGTGTCTGCCCGCTTATCTCTGCAATCTGATCCGCTTCAGCGATCCGCTTCTCGAGATCCGCATCGACATCCGGCGTCGCCCCGCCCTCGAACCGAACATGTGCCGCCAGCTTCGGCGCAACAATCGCCTTCCCGCAGAACCGCTCCAGCGCCTCCGCCAGCGCCATCGGTGCCGCCCCCTTCTTCAGCGCCCCGCCCTCGGTGCAGTCAAAGATCTTCTGCGGCGAGTCCGCGAAGTCTCTCTCGAACTGCTGCAGATACGTAAATAGCCGCTCCTCCGTATACATCGGCATCCCCCGCACATCCGGAATCCGCCGCAGGATCGGCCGCTCCCGCACGATCTGCTCCCACTGCTTCATCTCCGCCGAGCAAAACCGCGAATACTCCGGCCGCCACACCTCGTCATACGCCGTCCCAGGCAAGTACGCCAACCCGTCCGAAAACCCCAAATCCTGCCCCACAAACATGATCGGATCGCACCCCAAAAACCGCGCCAGGTAAAACGCCAAATGCGCCACCGTCGCCCCAGCCGGAAGCTTCGGAATCTTGTTCGGCACCCCCCGCAGGAGCGAGTCCGCATAGTCGTTGGCCACGAACGACACCGGCCCCGGGTGCAGGTCCAGCACCCGCCGCGTCGCCTTCGGCTCGGCCACCAGGTGCGTCCCGAGCGACTTGGGCAGGTTCTCAAAGAACCGCGCCGAAATGTCGTGATAGTCCAGCGACGTCACAAAATCCGGCTCGACACCAATGTCCAGCAGCGGCTTGAGCGCCGTCTGTACCGCAATGATCACCGCCCGCCCCTTCGCCGCCGGCAGCAAATGCTTGTTCTTCCGCAGCGACGGCCCAGCCGACACCACAATCGCCGGCGTACCCGCATACGCCCCACTCAGCGCCGCCAATCCCCCCGTCGCCGTCGCCCCCGCCGAGTGCGCATACCGCCTCAGGTTCCGCACAATGTTCTCCGCCGTCCGCCGACCGTTGAGCACCACCGTGTTCA
>JBBRUM010000465.1:0-3072 GCA_038247815.1 Tepidisphaerales bacterium
CCCGGGGACCACAAACTCCCGCAGGAAAAACGCAGCCTCCGCACGCACCGTTCGCGCGTTCGTGCACTTGTTCCGCCGCATCCGGTCCGATGCCGACCGCCAAAACCACCTCGCCCACTCGATCCCGAAGTAGTTGATCTCCGGGTGGGCTTTGGCTTGCTCGGTGAGGAATGTCCCTTTCCCCATCCCGATCTCCAGCTCGACGGGGTTGGTGTTTCCGTACAACGCCGCCCAATCGAGTGGTTTGGGCAACGTCTCGACATCGAGACCAACGCCGGTGACTTCCAGTGGGTTGTTGGTTTGCATATCCAATTCTTGAAGTAAGCCGTTCCTATCGGGGGAGTATGATAGGTGATGCCCATCGCCGAGTTTGAATGCGAGATTGCGGCCCCCATCGAAAAGGTGTGGGCGTGGCACGAGGATATTCTCGCCGCCCTTCCCGCCCTCTCCCCCCCAGCCGACGACGTCCGCGTCGCCAGCTGTGCCCCGCTCCCCCCAGCCGTCGGCACGGAAGTCGATATCACCGCCCGAGGCCCGCTCGGCATTCGCATCCGCTGGTTGGCCAGATACGTCGAGCACGTCCCCGTACACCCCGTCGTCCTCGGTCTCGAAGCCCGCTTCGTCGACATCCAAGTCTCCGGCCCGTTCGCCCGCTGGCGGCACAGCCACGAATTCGAAGCCCTCGACTCCCGCCGTACCCGCCTCCTCGACCGCATCGACTACGCACCCCCCCTCTGGCCCCTTAGCTATCCCGCCAATCTCCTATTCATCCGCCCGAAACTCCGCGCCATGTTCGCCCACCGCCACGCGGCAACGAAAAAAGCGCTCGAATAGTGGGGGGGTAGGATGACACGGAGAGCATGGTGGAGCATGGAGAGCGCAGAGATACAGAGAAAAATTCCTATAAGCGTTTTATAAATAGTCACTTACAGCTCACTTGTCTCCCCTCCACTTCTCCGTCTCCCCCTCTCTGCGCTCTCGTTGTCAAAATCCTTGCATTTAGTTCTTTGCCCCCCACCCTCTGCAAGGTAAACTCCAGCCAGTTCGAAGGGAGGCCCGTATGACCCATCTCAATGCGAATCTTGTCGCCGGAGCCTCCTGCGCAGCGAACTAACTGATCCTTCCATCCAAGTCGGATGACGTCAGGCTGCCCGGTGGGGCGGCCCGCTTTGTTTTAACACTTCTGTTTCCCCCACACCCGCGCGGTTTCCGCGCGGAGGAGGTCTCCATGCCCGTTGTCACAACCCCCCTTCGTTTTTCCGCGCAACACATGAACCACTCACACGAGAACACATCTCATGTCGCTCAATGTTTCCCTCGACGAAGTCCTTCGCGAGTCCATCTCCGTTTACGTTGACAAAGGCCTGATCTCCGAGATCATCTCTGTCCTCAAGTCCGGCAAGGAAGCCACCGTCTACTGCTGCCGCGGCGGGTCGCGCCTCGGTGGGCGGCTTCTGGCCGTCAAGGTTTACCGCCCGCTCGAGCACCGCCAATTCCGCAACGACACGGCGTACCGGGAGGGTCGCGTGATCCTCTCCGGTCGCGTTCGCCGCGCCGTCGCCAACCGCTCCGAGTTCGGCAAGCAAGCCGCGTTCGGAATGTGGTACGGCATGGAAGCCGGCTACCTCCGTGAACTCCACGCAGCCGGCATCGACGTCCCCCGCGTCATCGACGCAGAGGGAAACTCCATCGTCATGGAGTTCCTCGGCGACGAATCCGGGGCAGCACCTCAACTCCGCTCGGTCCGCCTCTCGGAACCCCAAGCCCGCGCGGCGTGGGACCGCATCCTCTGGAACGTCCGCCGGATGCTCGCCCTCAACCGCATCCACGGTGATCTTTCCCCCTACAACCTCCTCTGGCACGACAACCGCATCTGGGTCATCGACGTCCCCCAGATGGTCGATCCCCGCGAGAACCCCAACGCCCGCACGATGCTCGAGCGCGACCTCGAAAACGTGCAACGCTACCTCTCCAAGTTCACCGAACTCCCAGACCCCTGGAAACTGGCCGGCGGGTTGTGGTGGCGGTGGAAGGAGGGAACCCTCGCGACTGAGTAATACCGTCGCGACCCGCTCGCAGGCCCCCGCCAGCCCTTGCTGACGGGGGCCTTTTGCTTTCCCGTATTCTCCATTCCCCCCCACTCTTCCGCTGCCCCAACTGAGAGTTCTTCACCCACCCGTGGTACGCTGCGGTCCACCATAAATGCCCGACGAAGACCTCCTAGCCCGCATCGAAGACCTCGAACGCCGCCTCCGCCTCCTCGAATCCCGCAACCCCACACCCGCCCCCTCCTCCCCGCCCACACCCGCCGCAGTCACCGACTCCCTCGTCTCCCGAGTCTCCGACCTCCGCACCCGAGCCACCTCCCACACGCCTCCACCCGCGCCCTCTTCCACCCCTCCTCCCCTCCCCATCGCTGCCCGGATGGACAACATCCCCGAGCGAAAGCGCGCCCACGCCGTCCCCTCGACCCCGGCTCCGCCCCCACCTCAACCCGAGGCGTCCAACACCGTACACCCCGCATCGCCCGCTCCGCCGCCCCCACCCCAGCCCACCGTGGCCAAAGCCGCGCCATCCGCGTCGTCCGCTTCTCCGGTCTTGTTCTCGGGCAATTTTGACGGTGTGCCTGACTATGTGCCCGCTCCGCCCGGGTCGGCTGGCGGGTCGGCGGGAACGTGGGAGCGGGTCGTCGGGTTAAAGTGGACCGCGTGGCTGGGCGCGCTGATCCTGGTCGTCGGGGGCGGGTTGGGGATCAAGTTCGCGTATGACCAGGGGTGGCTGGGCGGTCTTCCGCCGTCTGCGCGGTGGGCGATGCTGATGTTGTCGTCAGTGGCGTTGCTCGGCGGGGGAGAGTGGGCGATGCGGAAAGTGGGGCGACTGGCTTCGGTCGGGTTCTTTGCGGCGGGCATCGCGATGATGTTCGTAATTTCTTACGCGGGTCACGCCTATTTCGAGCTATACGGCGGCAACACCGCCTTCGTTCTCATGGGCGTTTCTGCCCTCGTCGGTGCGGCTGTCTCCATCCGCGGCAACCTCGTCTCCATCGCCCTCGTCGCCCTTCTCGGGGCGCAC
>JBBRUM010000466.1:0-3070 GCA_038247815.1 Tepidisphaerales bacterium
CGCTGGGGCGGCGAAGCTCGGGCCCACGATCCAAGCCCTACTGGACGGCCGCAACGACCTGAAGCCCGCGACCAAAACGGTTCGAGGGCAGGTACTAAAGGACTTGGTTGCGCACTTCGGGGAAGGCCGCGACGTTCGGACGATTAACGCGGGGCACGGCGACGACTTCAAACAATTTCTGGTCGGGTGCGGTTTGGCAACATCCACCATCTGCAAGCGGCTTCAAGTGGTGCGGGGCCTGTTCAATTCGATGCGCCGGCGGAAGCTGGTTGAGGAAAACCCCTTCGAGGGCGTCAGGCAAGCCGCGACGGGCATTAAGGACCGCCAGCGGTTCATAAGCAGGGAGGAGACGGCCCGGGTGCTCGAAGCCTGCCCGAGTCACGACTGGCGAGCCATCGTCGCCCTGAGCCGGTTTGGCGGGCTGCGCTGCCCGTCTGAAGTGTTGAGCCTTCGATGGGAGGACGTGAACTGGGAAACCGGGCGAATGATTGTGCGGAGCCCGAAGACGGAGCACCTGCCCGACAAGGCGAGCCGAGTCGTTCCCCTCTTCCCTGAGCTGCGGGAAGTGCTCATGGAGTGCTTCGAGCTGGCCGAGCCGGGGGACGTTTACGTGGTGGACGAACGATTCCGCAAGGCCGCGATGGGCCCGGGCGGTTGGATTAACTGCAACTTGCGGACAACGTTCCTGAAGATCATCGCCCGGGCCGGGCTTAAACCGTGGCCGCGATCGTTCCATAACCTTCGGGCGTCCCGCGAGACGGAGCTCGTGGAGAAATACCCGATTCAGGTCGTCACGCAATGGCTGGGCAATTCCCCCGACGTGGCCCTGCGGCACTATCTGATGGTCACGGAGAAGCATTTCGCGGCGGCCGCAAGTGACACCGGGGCGTCCGAAAAAGCGGCGCATAATCCGGCGCAGTCAGGGTCCGCAGGGGGCCGCAACGGGCCGCACGCCGACAGCCCGGAAATGAAAAACCCCGCGAATTGCGGGGCTTTTCAAGGCAGTGCGACTTATTGCGACAACCCTAACATCTACCGAATAGCGGGGGGAGGATTCGAACCTCCGACCTCCGGGTTATGAGCCCGACGAGCTACCAGGCTGCTCTACCCCGCGATCGTGGCGAGATATTAGGCGCGCACCACACAGTGTCAACCTCATCGCTCTCTCCCAACTGTCCCATCCACCGAAATCACAACCCCTCGCGTTGCCCTCCGGACACCGTCGATTAACATCAATCCGCCCCCTTCTCACAACGCCGGCGGAGCCACCATGACTTATTCGCATCCCCCCCGGCAAAAAGGACCAATCGGCCTCGGATTGTGCGGCATCGGAAGAACAGGCTTCGGCCGCATCCAATCCGAACTGGCAACGCTTCTCGGACCCCACGCCAAGTTCCGGGTTGTCGCCGGCTACGACCTCATTCCCGATCGCGCACAAAAACTCTCCCAGACCATCGGCGCTACCTCCCACCCCACCTTTCCCGCCCTCCTCGCCGACCCCCGCGTCGAAGTCGTCGTGGTCGCTACCCGCTCAGACACCCACGCCGAACTCGCCACCCTCGCCCTCCTCGCAGGAAAACACGTCGTCATCGAAAAACCCATCGCCATCGACCTCCCCCAAGCCGACGCCCTCCTCGCATACGCCCGCTCAGCCCCCGGCCAACTGCTCGTCCGCCTCAACCGCCGCTTCGACCCCGCCTTCCTCGCCGTCCGCCACGCCGTCGACCGCGGCCTGACAGGCCCCCTCCACTCCGTCCAAATCCGCGTCGGAGACTACGTGCCCAGGCACGACTGGCAAACCCTCCGCAAGTTCGGCGGCGGCCAACTCCTCAACTGGGGACCTCACGTCATCGACTGGGCGCTCGAACTCATCGGCCCAACCGCCAACGACATCTGGGCACACACCCGCCTCGTCGCCGCAGCCGGCGACGCCGAAGACCACTTCAAACTCCTCCTCCGCGGAACCACCGGAATCGTCGCCGACATCGAAGTCTCCAGCGCAAGCTCCGCACCCCAACCCCTCTTCACCCTCCAAGGCCAACGCGGCGCAGCGGTCACCTCCGACGCCCGCCTCCATATCCGCTACCTGCAACAACCCCACGACCGTGCCCACCTGCGCGTCGACGAAAACACCCCACCCCTCGACGACACTCGCCACAAAGTCGGAAATCTCCGCTGGCTCGTCGAAGACTCCGACCTCCAAACCGCCCCGGCCACTCCCCCCCCCGGATCCGCATACTGGACCGCCGTCTGGGACACCGTCCGCAACCACCGCCCCTTCCCCATCACCCTCGATCGCGCCCGCGAAGTCATGCGCATCATCGACATCGCTCGCTCCCTCGCCTCCCGCGACCCTACATCCCCTTCAGCAGCACCTTCACCACCCGCGTCAGCCCCGCCCGCGCATTGCCTATGAATCCCTGAAAAATCTTGTTGGTGATGTCCATGAACTCCTCCATCCCCGCCAGTCGGTCCCGCGTCGCCGTCACCAACTCATGCTTCGCCGCAACCTTCCCCAACGTCGACTCCTCAAGCATCTGCCTGCACTGCTTGATCGTCTCCAAAACAGGGTCCATCTCCCGGCGCTTCCGCTCCGCGGCGATGATCGAAAACATCTCCCACACATCCCCCAACGACTCGAAATATTCGCGCCGCTCCCCACGCTTGTGCAACCGCCGAATAATCCCCCAGTCGCACAATGCTCGCAACGACATCGATGCGTTCCCCCGCGAAATGTTCAACCGCTCCATCACATCGTCCGTGCACTGCGGCAACGCGGTGATATACAACAACGCGTGAATCTCCGCCATCGTCCGGTTAATCCCCCACGTCTGACCCATCTCCCCCCACCGCCGAATGAAAAGATCCTGCACCGTACGCAGTGCCTGAACCGGCGGGTTCGTCGGCGGGGTCAACAAAGACGGTGACATGTTCTCTGCAAGGCTCATAGGTTGCTCCTGGTTTCAGTTAAGTCAGAAACCCTAGGAGTACCAACACCTTCGAGAACTTCTATCCGCAAGAGTTAAAAATACTGAAAGAAACCAGCCAACTGGACACCTATTTCAGTCAA
>JBBRUM010000467.1:0-3060 GCA_038247815.1 Tepidisphaerales bacterium
AGTGGGAGCCGAGGTGGGGGCCGATGTTGATGTAAGCGGAAAGTGAAACGCCGAAGAGGGAGAGGTAGCTTGGGAGGTTGATGAAAGTGGTTTGGACGGAGGCGTAATAGAGGGCGATGAGGAGGGCGAGGGCGGTGATCAGGGCCGGTCGGGACTTGCCGGCGGCGAGGTAGATCACCGCGCCGACAAGGTAGGCCCAGCCGATGAGGCCGAGGATGCCCCACCACTGAGGGTCGAAGGGGTGGTCGGGGTTGAACCGGGGATAGGCGAGGATGAGGCAGGCGAGGGCGAGGAAGCCGAGGACGCGTAGGGAGGCGTTGGCCCAGCGGGGGAAGGAACCGATGTGGAGAAATGCGGCGAGGGAGGCGAAGAGCGCAAGGACGGGCCATGGGCCCCAGCCGCGGAAGTTGACCATGATGACGCCCAGGAGCAGCAGAGACAGTGAGCGGGCGAAGATGTGAAGCAGGGTGGAACGGGTGGTGAGGCCACGGTCGCGGCGGGAGTCGACGGCGAGCGGTATGGAGACGCCGACGACAAAGAGGAATGCGGGGAAGACGACGTCGACGAAGGTCATGCCATTGGCAAGGGGAGGCTCGAAGTGCTTCAACCACTTGGGGAGGTCGTCAACGCCGGCGAGGTCGTTGACGAGGAGCATGATGAACATGACCAAGCCGCGAAGGACATCGACGGAAAGTAGGCGGCGAGGGGAGGCGGGGTGAGGCACTGAGTGCATGATAAACGGTTGGGGGGAGGGGGGCGATGGTTTGCGGGGGAGGCGAAAAAGTGGAGAATGGGGGCGTTCGAATCACAACGAAAGGATTCACCTATGGCGGCGAAAATGAAGCTTCCTCCGATTGGGGCGCAGTTGATTGTGTTTGGGAAGAAGTATCCGGTGCAGGAGAATTTTGATCGGATATTGGATTGTTTGTCGGCTGGGGGGTTTGTGGGGACGGAGGGGGGGGAGAAGGATGCGGGGGTGACGCGGGAGAAGTTGGCGAAGCGGGGGATGCGGCTGGGGGGGAGTCATACGACGGTGAGGCCGTTGTCGGAGAAGACGGATGAGTTGGCGGATTGGGTGCTGGCTGGGGGGGCGGCGGATTTATGCAATAGCGGGTATCTGGATTGGAAGCATGAGACGTTGGAGCAGATCAGGCACTCGTGCGATTTGCTGAACACGGCGGGGCACCATTTGAAGAAGCGTGGGGTGCGGTTGCACTATCACAACCACGAGTTTGAGTTTACCAAGAGCTTTGAGGGGAAGAGCTTGATGGATTTGACGTTGGAGCTATTGGACCCGGCGGCTGTGGATTTGTGCGTGGATGTGGCGTGGGTTTATCGGGGGGGGCTGGATCCGGTGAAGTTTTTGGCGGATCACGCGGAGCGGATCGGGTACATCCACCTGAAGGACTGGGACGGGACGCACTGGGCGGAGCTGGGGCGGGGGAAGGTGCCGATCAAGGAGTGCCTGGAGGAAATTGAGAAGAACCCGAGGATTCGCTGGGTGATGTGGGAAGAGGATGAGAGCCAGATTGACCCGTTCGAGGCGGCAACGATTTCGGGGGAATATTTGAAGTCGATCGGCGCGATTTAGGGGTTTGGGGGACGATTGACCATGGAGCCTCAAAGGGCGCGGAGGGGCATGGAGGAGGACATGGCAGCCACAGAGGACACAGATGGATACAGAGGGTGAGGAGAATGGGGATCAGGCGGGTGGGACTGTGTTTTTAATGGATATGTAATTGATATCGAATTTTTCTGTGTGCTCTGTGGTGAGGAAGTATTCGCCTGTATTTTTTCGTTCTCTGTGCGTTTGGGTGGTGGGTTTTGGGCGGTTAGACGACGGTGTGGGGGTGGTGGTGGGGGGTGGATGGGAGGGATATTTGGGTGGGGAGGAGGGATTGGAGGCGGAGGGCGAGGGGGGGGAGGGCGGGGCGTTCGGAGTTGGAGTGGAGGGTGAGGAGGGTGGCGATGTTGGCGGATTGGAGTTTGAGGGCGTCGTGGTGGGGGAGTTCGCCGGTGAGGTAGAGGTCGGGGCGGGCGCTGAGGAGTTCGGGCAGAAGGGAGCGGCCGGCTCCGGCGCAAAGGGCGACGGTGGAGATGGTGCGGCTGGGCTCGCCGGAGAGGAGGAGGTGCGGGAGGTTGAGGGCGGACTTGAGCTGGGAGATGAGGCCGCGGAGGGGGACGGGAGCGGGGAGGTCGCCGATGCGGCCGATGCCGGAGGTGCTGGGGGAGGTGCTGGGGGAGATGCTGGGGGAAGTGCTGGGGACTGTGGTTGAGGAGGGCGTGGGGAGAAGCGGGAGGAGGTCGAAGGCGGGTTCTTCGTAGGGGTGGGCGGAGCGGAGGGCGGCGAGGACGTCGGGGATGAGGTGGGCGGGGAGGACGGTTTCGAGGCGGATCTCGGGGGCGGATTCGAGCGTGCCGGGGGTGCCGATGGTGGGGTGGGTGCCGGGCTGGCCGAGGAAGGTGCCGGTGCCGGAGGAGCGGAAGGAGCAATGGGAGTAGTTGCCGATGTGGCCGGCGCCGGCTGAGAAGAGTGCGGCGGCGAGGGCGTCGGCGTGGGAGGTCGGGACGTAGGTGACGAGCTTGGCGTGGGCGGGGGAAGTTTGCGGGGGTGAGGGTTTGAGGGGGCGGAGGTTTACCAAGCCGAGGGCGGCTGCGTGGGTGTCGTTGGTGCCACCGGCGGCGACGTCGAGGGCGGTGTGGGGGGAGTAGATGGCGATGCCGCCGCGGGCGGATTCGAAGTTGATGTTACCGGCGCGGAAGGACTTTTGCGGCTCGAAGATGGGGGGGTGGTAGGCGACGACGAGCTGGCAGCCGAGGGAGGCGGCTTCGGCGAGGACGGGGAGGGTGAGATCGATGCAGAAGAGAACGCGGGAGACCTCGGCGAGGGGGTCGCCGACGAGCAAGCCGACGTTGTCCCAGGGCTCGGCGTGGGCGAGGGGAGCGAGGGACTCGAGGGCGGCGAGGACGGTGGAAAGCGCGGGCATGGGCGGAGTGTAGCTCGGGGGGAGGGGGGGAAGGATGGCTCGGCTTGGGACTGGATGGGGACGGACGGGAGTG
>JBBRUM010000468.1:0-3042 GCA_038247815.1 Tepidisphaerales bacterium
AACATGCTCGCGAGGCGGTCGGTGTCGTGCGAGTCGTACAGGTTCATGACGACCTGCCCGGCTTGCAGCGGGTAGAGCCCCACCAGTCTGTCGAGCTCGCGGGCGAACTGCGTCGGTGTGCTCGCGCGTTCTTGGTTGACGAAGAACCGCTGGCCGGCCATGGCGAACTGGTAGTTCATCACGCCATCGAACTGGTCCCCCTCCAGCCAGTGCTCCGCCGGCGACCAGATCTCGCCGCTGATGTATGCCTCGGGGTTGATCCCCTTGACCACCTTCCGCCAGTCTCGCCAGAAGGCCGACGGCACCTCGTTGGCCACGTCAAGTCGCCAGCCGTCGATGCCCCGACTGACGTCTCCACCCGGCGCCATCCACCGCCGAGTGATGTTCATCATGTGCTCGTACGGGCCAGCCGCCAGCCCCTTCACCGGGTCGTGTTTGAACTTCGGAAGGTGCCCGTTTATCCCGTCCCAAGCCTTGAACACCATGCCCCCCGGCTTGCCGAAGAGGTCTTCGGTGGTCGGGCTGACGTCGGCGAATTTGTCGATGTCGAACCAGCCCGCGTACGTGCTGGCCGCGCCCTTCTCCATCACATCCCGGAAGTACGGATGGTCGCGGCCGACGTGGTTGAAAACGCCATCGAGCACTACGCGGAAGCCTTGGCGCTTGGCTTCGGCGATGAAGTCAAGGAACACCCGGTCGCCCTCGGTGAACTCCCATGTGGCGGGGTCTTCGCTCTTCTCCCCTTTGGCCGTCGGGGTGTTTCGGACGGTGAAGTTGTCGTCGATGTGGCGGAAGTCCCGGGCATCGTACTTGTGCATCGACGACGCCTCGAACACCGGATTGAGATACAACGCCGTGACCCCCAGCGACCGCAGGTACGGCAGTTTCTCGCGAATGCCCTGCACGTCGCCGCCGTACCGCCGCTGCCAGACGTTGCCCGCGCCCTGATAGAAGTTTTCGTCGCCCGATACCTCACCCGGTTGGGTTTTAAACCATTCCGCGGTCCAGGCGGTGAGGCGCTCGTAGTTCTTGTCGCCGGGGTCGTTGGCTTTGTCGCCGTTGCGAAACCGCTCGGGGAAGATCTGGTACCACACCGCGTGCTTCGCCCACTCGGGGGTCGCGAAGGTGACGCGGGCATCCGTCGCAAACCCGAGCTCGGGTTGGGGGGTCGGGAACAGGCGCCCGGCCGCCTTGCCACCGCCGCTGGCGTGAAGGAAAAACGACTTGCCCCCGTCCACCAGTTCAAACACATACCGCATCGGCTTGCCGGGAATCCCCGCCACGCCCGACCACCGCTCGAATCCCATCGCCGACTCGCCGCGCCACAGCGGAAACTTCTGTAACGTCCCCTTTTCCCCCGCCGCCACCCACACATTCGCCGCATCCACATCCCCCGTCTGCGCCCGGAGACTCAGTCGCAGCAAGTCGTCCTTCACCACGTTGAAATCCGAGAGCTTCGACGGATCGAACCGGATCGCCTCCAGTCGCACCGCACCGGGTTCCGCCGGCGGCAGCTTCCTCGCGTCCTCCCCGATCAGCACGGCTGAATTCGTACCCCCATGCCCGTCCTGCTCCTCCAAATCATGGTCGGACCCGGGGTCGTTCGTCCAGTTCCCATCGACGACGAACTTATACAGGTGAACGCCGTCGGGCAGATCCCGCCGCAGCGTGAACACGCCCGCTCCATCGTCCACCATCGCCTCGGCTGTGGGGTTCCATCCGTTGAACGATCCTGCCAGGAAGACGGCCTTCGGTTTGGGGTCCATCGCTCGGCCGTCGAACCGAAACTCGTGCCCCGCCTCGGCTTGGGCAGGCATCGCCGCCTGCACCCCACCCGCCCACGCCAGCGCCGCCAGCGCTACCACTCCCGTCAGCAATTCACGGTTAAATGCAGCACGATACATCGGTTGCTCCTTCGTTTTCGAATCGGCGGCCACTCACGTAATCGGCCACACACTCCACTGTCGTTGTCCGGCCCCCGCCGCTGGCCTTCATTCCCCGCGGCGCGCCAGCGCCGTCGAGTCCCGCACCACCAAGTGCGTCGGCAGTACGTCCGACACCTGATCCGTGCGACCCCTGATCCGCTCGATCAGCCGCTCGCACGCCAACGCCCCCACCTCGTACAGCGGCACGTGCACCGTCGTCAGCGCCGGGTTCACATACGCCGTGTGCGAAATGTCGTCGAAGCCCGTCACCGACACGTCCTCGGGAACACGCAACCCGCGCCGCGTCAGGCTATAGATCGCCCCAACCGCCATCTTGTCGTTGCCCCCGAACAACGCCGTGATCTCCGGGTGCCGCGACATCAACGCCTCCGCCGCCGCCGCGCCCCCCGCTTCGGTGAATCGACCGTCCTCAATGTAGCTGTCGTCTATCTCCACCCCGTGCGCCTGCAATCTCGAGCGATACACTCCTATAATGTCGCGCTGCGTCGCCGTCGCCTCGGCACCGGCGATGAGGCCCACCTTCCTGTGCCCAAGCTGCAGCAGGTAGTTCATTATCTGCTCGGCACCGCCCCGGTAGTCACATGTCACGTGCCCCAATGGCAAGTCGGGCATGTAGTTGTTCGCGCTCACCACCGGATACCCCCGATCTACCAACTCCCCCAGCCAGCCATGGCGGTCATTGAACCCCAAAAGCATAACCCCATCTACATATCTCCGCTCGAAGAGCTCAATGTGCCGCTTCTCCTTCAAAAACTCCGGCTTGGCACTTTCAAGCATCACCTTGTGGCCGAGCTTGCCCGCCTTGTCGCACACGCCCGAAATCAGTTCCCCAAAGTACGCGTCGGCAAACGCGTGCCGCAGTGCCGGGAGCATCACCGCGATCACCCGCGTGTACTTTGAAGACAAAGATTGCGCAATGCGGTTCGGCCTGTACCCCGTTCGCTCGATAAGTCGCTGAACCTTGATCTGCGTCGCCCGCGAAATCCGCGGGTTCTCATTGAGCACCATCGAGACTGTCGCGACCGACACATTCGCCATCTTCGCAAGATCGCGCAGGCTAACCGGCTTGGGTGGGGCCACGTGAACGATCGATGAG
>JBBRUM010000469.1:0-3040 GCA_038247815.1 Tepidisphaerales bacterium
CACCGGCGAGACCAAGCTCCCCGTCGAACGCCTCTCAGACCGCGAGTTTCAGGTGTACCAGCTCATCGGCGCCGGAATCGGCCCGGGCGAAATCGCCAAACAGCTCGGATTATCCGTCAAAACCGTCGAAACCCACCGCGAACATATCAAGTCCAAGCTCGGACTCGCCAACGGACGCGAACTCGTCCGCCACGCCATGCAGTACGGAATGGACCAGCTCGGCGCTGCCGAACCGGCCAAATAACCGCCTACCCCGGGGCCACAGGCCCTACCGGTACGGGGCTCGCCTCCAATCAGCCAGGCGAAACCTTCGCCCACCGATAACCCTCGGGATCGGCGGCCAGCTTGAACCCGCCGTCGAACAACTTCGTCATGAACACAGGGTCGAAGTGGTCCCCCGACGCGTAGTTGAGCGTCTCGGGAATAAACGCCAAGTTAAATTCCATCTCGTCGAGCGTAAACACCATCCCGTCCGGCGTCACCCTGCCGGAAAACTCAGCCGGGGTCCAGATCTGCATGCTCGACAAAACCCCCGCCCGCTCACGGTCCGGCGGACGGGCGATAATCGGCAAGAGCCGCGTCTCCTGCGGAAACGCGCCCAGACCCTCCAAACTCCGCTCGCGGCAGACTCCGACCCGGCGACCCTGGAACCCCGTCTCGATGGCGTGCGAAACGTCCACACGCGTCGAACCGTTGCGACGCGCTTGAATCTACGGAAGGTCCGGGCGAATCACGGCCTCACGCTCACGCCAATCGTAATGCACGCACACCGCGCCCGTGTCACGCGTGATCATCTCCCGGGCCTCAGCCGACAACCGCCTGAGCACCTCGGGGTCCCGCCCGCTGAACCTCGTCTGCACACGGCCACCAACGTCCGGGCCCAGCAAAGATTTCTTGGCGATCGCGTTGCCGCTCGGGTGCTTGTCGTCCAGATACGTATGAATAGTCGACATCAAGCCGCAGATCTTCTCCGAGTCATCCACGCCGACAAGAAACTGTACAAACGCGGGGATTGGCTTATCCGGCGAATACACCAGTAAGAAACGTAACCCGCCGCCGCCGATCAACGACGAGATGTCCTTCACCCCCGGCTGAGTTTTGATGAACTCGCCCACCTTCGCGGCGAACCGTTCGGACGCCTTGATGTCCGCCCCAGCAGGCAGGAACGCGTCAACCAAAAATTGCGGTCTGGTCGCCGGCGGGAAAAACTTCTGCCTCACAGGCCCAAACCCATACACCGCCGCAACAAACATCCCCTGAGTCACCAGCAGCACGCCCCACTGCAGGCGCAATGAAATGATCAACGTTTTCTTGTAAAACTGGGGTGGCAAGGCCGCGTACGGATCGCGATCGCGACACGCCGGGTCCGTAGACGGGCTGAACATCAGGTAGCAGAGCAGCGGCGTGAGGCTAATAGCGGTGATCCAGCTCAGCGCGAGGGAAATCAAGATCACGCAGAACAATGAGTTGCAAAACTCACCCGTCGCATCTTCCGACAACCCGATGGCTGCGAACGTGATGAACGCGATCGCGGTAGCGCCCGAGGGCGGCCACTGGTTCTGTCCGACAGCTTCCCGGGTGACCGTGAGCTTGTCGTCGCCGGCTTCGATGCGAGCTTTGATGCTCTGGGTGACCACGATCGCATTACCGTTGAGCATGCACAGCGCGATAATCGCGCAGCGAGAGCCGCGCAATGAGGATTTGCTGGAAGTACATGACTTGAATGGTCGCCAAGATCGTCAGGATCAGCGCGATTCCGATGATGAACCCGGCCTTCCTGCCCATCGCGATGAGCAAGACAACGAAAACGATCGAGACGGCTCTGAGAAGATTGAACGCGAAGAGTTTGGTTGCTTCGGTGGCGGCTTCGGATTGGAAGTTGGTTTCGCCGATGTCGATACCGACGAGCTGGTTGGCCTTGACGGCTGCAAGCCGTTTGCGAAGTTCTTCACCCAAGACGACGACTTTTCGGCCGTGGACGGCGGAGATACCCAAGCCGATGGCGGAGTTGCCGTTGAACTTAAGCATCCCCTGGCGGGCCTTACAGTCCTCGTCCAATTGTTGCGACGTTGCGGAGTGTGAGCTGGGCGCCCTTGCCGCCGGAGCTGATGACCAAGTCGAGCTTCTCGTTAACGGACTCGAATCCGGCGCGTGGGTCGATGGTGAGGAATTGGTCGCCGACGCAGACCCTGCCGCCATCGGAAGCGTTTTTGCTCGCCCCCAAGGGCGACTCAAATCGAACCGGGTTCGACGCAGACCCTGCCGCCATCGGAGGCGTTGTTGCGGGCTTGCGGTTGGGCGTAGGTGGTTTCCTCGTTAATCCCGAGTTGCGAGGGCACCAAGAACACCAGAGACGACGCAAGAACAAAAGCGCGGTTGGTTTCCTCGTTAATTCCGAGTTGCCAGAAGCGTTGTCTGGAGATTTCGAGGAAGACCTCTTCCTGCTGTGCGCCGAATAGATCGGCCTTTTTGACGTTTTTGGCGGCGAGTAACTCGCGACGGGGAAGCTCGGCGTAGCGGCGGAGTTCCTATTCGGAGTATCCGTCGCCGGTGTTGGCGAAGAAGATGCCGAAGACGTCGCCAAAGTTGTCGACGACGATCGACCTGCCTCGGGCGGCTGGGGGGAGGAGGGCTTGGGCGTCGTTGATTTTTCTTTGGAGCTCGTCCCAAACTTGCGGTATGGATTCGACGTTGTGCTAGGCTCTGTCTGAAAACGCGATTCTAAGGCAATTTTGGATCATGGCGAGTTGCAGCATGGCCGTGAAATTGATCGCCAGTTTCTCAAACCGCGTGGCGACCCGGCGGCATTCCTTGAGCCATCCAATGACGTTCTCGATGATCGAACGACGCCGGTAGGCGGCCTTGTCGAACTTGGTTCGGCCGTCGCGGCGCGCCTGTTCGTTGTCTTTGTGCGGGATCACGACTCCGAGGCCGTGACGTCTCAACCAGTCGCGAATGCGTCGAGAACTATATCCGTTGTCGCCGGCCGCGCGCGTCGGACGCATGCGCGGGCGGCCCAGCGGCTGGGCGATTGAAATGC
>JBBRUM010000470.1:0-3038 GCA_038247815.1 Tepidisphaerales bacterium
CTCGTCGCCCCGTGTCCCACCGCGTCGGCCCCCGTCTCCCGGGCAACGGCCACCTGGTGCGCCGCGATCAGTGGCCGGGCGATGCTCGTGCCCAACAGGTAATCCTGCTCGTAGATCGCATGCGCCCGCAGCATCGGGAAGCAGTACTTTTCAGCGAATTCCTGCCGGAGATCCTTGATGATCACCTCGTCGGCGCCGCTCTTGTACGCCTTGGCTTCAATGTTCTTCAGCTCGTCCCCCTGCCCCAGCTCAGCCGCGAACGCCACCAGCTTAACCCCCGGATACCTCTCCATCAGCCACGGCAAAATCACCGACGTATCCAGTCCGCCGGAGTACGCCAGAACAATCTTCTTCGGTGCCGCGGGTGTTGAAATGGCCATAGAGACTGACAGTATAGCTCACCCCCCTCCGCTCACACCCCCCACCCTCACACCTTCCCCTGCCGCTTCTGAATGTCCTGCCTCAGTTGCAGGTCAGCCGACGCCACCATGTGCACCCCTTGAATCAATCGGTCCCCGTCCTCCCGCGGACTCTTACCCCCCACCATCTGATCGCTCGCCCCCACCAAACGCTTCCACTGATTCACCAAATCCTGCGCCACCGCCACCTTCCCAGCCAGTACCCGCGCCGTCTGCATCGCCGAAATCCCCGCCCCCAATCTCCCAAAATACTCGGCTACCCCCGCCTCCCCACGCACCTCGCCCACCAGCTCCTTCACCACCACCGGAACCTCACCCCCAACCAAGAGCACCCCCAGCCCATGCCCAAACCCAAACTCGCAACTTAAATACCTCCCCGAAACCTCCCCCCACAACCTCCACACCCCGAAATCCCGCGACCGCTCAGCCGTGTCGTGAAACAACACCACCCCACGCGACGAAACCTTCGGCAACCACGTCTCAAAATCCTGCCTCACCGCCTCGTAGGTGTGCAACCCGTCGATGTGCAGCAAGTCCACCGACCCGTCCCCAAACGACCCCCGCGCCTCGTCAAACGTGGTCCGCATGAGCGTCGAAAACCCCGCGTACGGCGCGTTCCCCGCCACCACCGTTTGATATACCGCCTCCTGGTAGTTCCCCGTGTGCGCGTCCCCCCGCCACGTGTCCACCGCAAAGCACTTCGTCCGCCCCCCGCGCCCGCCCGCCGCCACCGTCTGGCAAAACGCGAGATAACTGTCCCCATACTCCACCCCCAACTCCACCACCGTCGCCGGCTCGAGCGCCTCGACCAACGCACACCCGAATGGAACGTGCTCCATCCAGTTCCCCGCCTCCCCCATCGACACCGGAACCGTCCACGCAGCCGGATACCGCCGCGGATCAAACTCGCCTGCCATCTCGCTCATCACCCCCAACATACACCACCCCCCAACCCCCTCAACCCCCCCCTCAATCCCCCGCCTCAATCCCCCCCCTCCATCCCCCCGGACTCCCCTACTTCGCCCCGTCGCCCTTCTTCTTCTCGTCTTGGGGCTTCTGCATGCTCACACTCGGCGGGTCCAGAAACATGTCCGCCCCCGAGTCCATCAGGTCATGCGGCGTCAATTCAATGCTGTACGTTCCCGGGTTCGCCTGCTTGAGCAGCACGTGCCTCCCCAGTTCCATCCGCGTGATCACTTGATCCATCTCCGCAGGCCGCTTGCTGATTCGTGTCGAGATACACTCCATCACAAGCTTGCTCACCGCCTCTGGCACCTTCGGGTTCAACTGCGCCGGCGTATCAATCCTGTCGTCCACCAAAAACGAATGCTCCCCACCTTTTTTCACTGTGTATTTCGTCGGAATATTGCGCCCCGTCAACGCCCAGTACAGCGTTGCCCCAAGATTATACACATCTGTCTGTACGCTGATCGGCTTGCGGTCCACCTGCTCCGGGGCGATGTAGTCCGGGGTGCCTTGGATGCGTTCCTTCACGGTGCCGATTTTGCAGCTCTGCCCGTAGTCGATGACTTTCACCATCCCGCTGTCCGACCGCAAAATATTGTTGGGTTTGAGGTCGCAGTGCACAAACCCGAGCTGGTGCATGTACTTAAGCCCCTGCGACACCTGAATGAACACATCGAGCACGTCCAGCGTCGTTCGCGGCGGCGCAACATCCAGAGGTTTGCCGTCGAACAGCTCCATCACCAAATACGCTTCGGTCACCTTCAGTAGCATCGACTTGTTAATTTTCAGTTCGTAGGTCCGCCGCAGATTTGGGTGGTTGAACTGTCTCGAGATCTCAAACTCCGTCTCCATCTGTTCGACGAAGCGGATATCTTTCTGCTCGTCGCGCAACACATGCTTGAGCGCGAACATTTTCTGGGTCGCCGGATCTTGAACCGCGTAGATCGTACTACGCGCACCCTCCCCCAGCTTGTCCAAAACCTCATATCCCATCAATTTCTGACCCATGCCAGACCACGCCCACCCGGAGCGCATCCCTAGTCTAACCCCATATGTAGGCGTGGGTTAGGTACAACGTCCTGATTGGCCAATGACCCTGATCGAATGATAAAACGGCCAATCGGGAAACGTCGGGAGGCCCCGTACTTCCTTTTTGTCACAGATCTAGCAGCTTTCGCCTCTACACCCGTTCGGGGAGCGTAAACGCGATGGTGGGTCTTTGGCAACCCCCTCCAACTCAGCAATTCTGGCGAGCAAATCCCGATCCTTGCGAACGTGTATCCCGCCTCACGGAATCAGAGTCTCGCGGAACGCCGCCGTCGGAAAAAATCGCCCCACACCCGCTGGAGAGTTCCGCTCGTCAATCATCAAGACCCTGTCGGCTGGGATTCCAAGCTCTTGCTGTAACGTCCGCACCAACTGCGTTGCCCGCGCCAACTGCGCTGGCGTCGGCACGGTTACGTCCATGTCGCCTACGAGGACCACCGATATACACTTTGGGTGAATCCCACTTGCCCCCGGCGGCGCCATCGCTGACGCCTGGTTTGACCAGCGCGTCGTCATCTGTATAGCACCGTCCGACCCCCCTGGCCCAGAGGCGACGACGAAGTGGTCGCCGAGTTTCGACCCGAGTTGACGCTGGTCACCCGGCGC
>JBBRUM010000471.1:0-3028 GCA_038247815.1 Tepidisphaerales bacterium
GCCGGGCTGCTTTTCGCGCTATAGCGCCAAGTCCCCCCACCCTTCGGCGACGCAAAAGCGCACCCAAACTTCCGCCCCCCATCCCAGAACCCCGGCCTCTCGATCACCGTCCCGTCCTCATGCTCAAACCGAAACGTCACGCTCTGTTCCACATACGCAATGGCCAGCCCCAAACCGGACTCCACCCCAAGTCGTACCTCTTCCCACGCCCGCGCTCTTGAAACCGTCATCATCGCCGCAAGCTACACCGAGGGACTATCCTCTGTCCTTGAAACCGTCCGTTCGCTACAAGCTCAACCTCGCCTACTGTGGCGCCAATTACTTTGGCTGGCAGGTACAGGTCGCCGGCGCGACATGGAAAGGCGCACGACCCAAAACGGGCAAGCTGAGAACCGTTCAGGGCGTCCTCACCGAGCACATCGGGCGGATCGTCGGCCACCCCGTCACCGTCGTCGGCTCGTCCCGCACGGATACCGGCGTCCACGCCAAGGGCCAAGTTGCCCATTTTGACACTACCTCGGTGCACATCCCCCCCGAAGGCCTCCGCCGAGCCGTCAACAACCGCCTACCCGACGACGTCGTGATCAACACCATCGTCGAAGTCCCCTCCCCGAATCCCGACACCCATCGCGGCGGGTTTGACGCCATCGGTGATACGGTTCACAAACGCTACCAATACCTGATCTGGCACTCCCTCAACCGCAATGTTCTGATGGAGCACCTCGCGTTTCACCGCTGGCATGACGTGGACGTCGACGCCATGGCCGCCGGCGCCGCCCACCTCGTCGGCACGATGGATTACACCTCCTTCTGCCGCCCCGGCCACGGCAGGGAGTCGACGGTCCGCACGATTTCGGATTGCTCCGTATCCCAGCGGGGTAAGCTGATTGTAGTTTCCGTCGCCGGCAACGGATTCTTGTGGAATCAGGTGCGGATCATCGTCGGTACCCTCGTCGAGGTCGGTATCGGCCGGTTCAAGAGCGACGACATCCGCCACATGCTCGACGCCCGCGACCGCCGGGCAGCCGGTTCCACCGCCCCGTCCCACGGCTTGTACCTCCAGTGGATCCAGCATCGCCTTAACCGCGGTCGGGGCGAACCGGTATGACGAGTGTATTCTTCCGGTGTAAACTCAGACCGAGTTCGCCGCCTTAGCTCAATTGGCAGAGCACCGGTTTTGTAAACCGGCGGTTCCCGGTTCGACTCCGGGAGGCGGCCTGGGGTGTGCGGGTATGGGGAGTGGGATTTCCGTGAAAGAAAAGCAATAATTGGCCTGTGTAATGGACGCGAAAGACGCCAAGGGGTAACCCGTGCGACATGAGGAAAGTCGCGGTGATGATCTACGGTCGCCGGCCTGCCACGGCCGTCGACATGGTTGCGGGCGTCGCCGAGTTCGGAGCCGGCACGGGATGGCAGTTGATCGTTCGCTCGGTCGAAGACCCCTACCTGGTCCCGTCAATGATGCGTCGCGAGGTGGACGGCGCAATCGTCATGGCGCAGGACTAGCAGCAGGCGACCGAACTGGCCAAGCTCGATCTCCCGATCGTCAACGTCGTCACGTCGTATCTCATCGGCGGGGTGAGTGCTGTTTTGATTGACGACGAGCGTGTCGGCCGATTGGCAGGGGAGTATCTCGCCGGGCTTGGTCTGAGGAACTTCGCCTAGGTGGGGTTTGACTCGGCGGACAGCACTCAGCGCGAAATGGGGTTCGCAATCGCGATCCGTAATCTGGGTCACACCCGTACGATCGCCGGCGAGCCCGTGGGAAGCAATGGAAGCAAGCGGCGCAACCGGGTTTGGGAAGAGCTTCTTGGCGGCCAAGCCATCGATTACTGGATCGCCAACATCAAGGTTCCCACGGGGATCATGGCGTTCAACGACCCATCGCCACAGCCGTGATTGACGCAAGCACGCGGACCGGGAGACGCGTTCCGGACGACATTTCGATCATCGGCGTGGACAACGACGAGCTGCTTTGCCCGTACGCAACAGTTCCGCTGTCCAGCATTGACGTCGGTCTGCGGGCCGTAGCCCGACGCGCCGCCGAGATGCTCGAATCGCAGTTTGCCACCGGCGCTTCCGACCATGCAATGGTCCGCCTAGCCAATCTCCGCGTCGTGACGCGCCGCTCCACCGACACCGTCGCCGTCGCGGACGAACAAGTCCGCCAGGCGCTCGAGTTCATCCGCGCCAAAGCCTGCGACCGCATCGGAGTCGAAGAAGTGCTCAACGTCGTCGGACTGTCCCGAGCCACACTAGACAGACGGTTTCTTGCGACTTTGGGTCGCACGGTTGGCGAGGAAATCCGCCGTGTGAAGGCGACTACAGCTAGTAGACTCCTCCGCGACACGGACATCTCCCTCGTGGAAGTCGCCAGGCAGAGCGGGTTCGCGTCGCAACAGCACCTCTGCCGGGCGTTCAAGATCGCTTTCAACGCGTCACCCGGCGCGTATCGTGACGATGCGGCGAAAGGGCAAAACCCCAGTGCGCATCCGGTCTAGCATTTTTTTCGCAGTGGAAGGTGGATGGACGTGGCAGCGATTTCGACAATCTGGCATTTAACCCGACTGGACCTGTTCGCCGGAGCAGAAGAGTCTGAGCTTGTCCGTGCCTTGGGGTCCAACGCGGAGATCTTGAAAGTCGGCAAGCGGCGGACCGTCGAGATTGCGGAACAGGGCGAGATGGCGTGGGGGTTGTCCGAAGGATTGGCGAAAGTTTGCCGAACGAGTCGATCGGGGCGGCGCGTCGTCGATACATTGCTTCGGGCCGGAGACATGTTCGGGGGGATGGAAATCTCCGGGCCAAAAAGGCAGTGCTCCATCGAAACGATCACCGATTGCGTACTCGTGCGGGTCAAGTCCACCGACCTGCGGCGATACCTGTCGAGCAAGCCGGAGTTACTCATGACGTGTGTTCAACTCCTGGAAGACCGGGAAAGGCGACTGAGTCGGCGGGTGGAGAGTCTGGTGTTCAAGGACGTCGGCGCGAGAGTTATCGAAACCTTGATGCAGTTGACGGTCGATATTCC
>JBBRUM010000472.1:0-3025 GCA_038247815.1 Tepidisphaerales bacterium
ACCAGCCGCAGCGTCCCGTCCTTCACATCGATCTCCGCGACTTGCAGGTCCATCATCCCGTCGTCCGGCTGGTCGAAGTGCCCCACCCACTTGGCGTCCTCGCGCTTGATTCTTAGGTTGAACCGCACCTCGCAGCCGCCCACAATTACCGCCCCCGCACGGTCACCCACCCACTTCGCCTCCACGTCCACTCCGCGCGTCGCCGCGTCCAGCGGTACCCCACTCCCGCCAGCCGCGGATCCGCCCCCCGCAGACACCCACCCCCACCCCACCCGGCCCAACAACGCCACCGACAACCCGAACACCACCCTCGCCGCCATCGAGCAAGTCTGCCTGCCCGTCGCGCCAAGTATATCACTTATCTATCATTTACAACCATTGAATTGTCCTCCTTGGCAAAAATCAACCGCGTCCATGCCTTCGTACGCGAGTTCGCAACTTCAAAATTTCGCCAAATTTGCACTAACCCCCCCCTCTGCCACCCCCACTTCCTCTGGCCCCTGCTACCCGCTCCCCGACCCCACCCAAACGGCCCCCCGCCTACATCTTTGCCCGGCCGTTCAGCCACTCGATCAGCCGCTTCACCATCGCCTCATTCACCGTCTCCTCGATCGACATCACCTCCGAAATCAGTCCCGTCCTGGACGTCTGCATGTAATGGTTCATTTCCGGAACCACCTCGACCGCGTGGTCCCTCGACCGAACACGCAATGCATCCTCCAGCAGTGGCGTAGTCTCCTCCGAATCATTCACCACATCCCGCGCCCCGTTGAGCGCCAGCACCGGAACCGCAACCTTCTCCAGCGTCGCCTTCGGGTCCGTCGTCAGGTAATACTGGTTCCACGGCGAACTGTACTGCGCCTGTTCAATCGTCGCCTGTCTCCCGAAGCGCTCCTCGCCATCGACGATCTCCTCACGCTGGTCGCCACTCCGCAGCGCAATCAGAGCAATCACGGCCGACCGCAACGCCTCTGCGCCCCCGTCCACCACCGCTTGGTACACCGCCATCTCCCGCATCACCAACTGCGACGCATACTGCGGCGGAACCCCCATCGCCATCACCGTCCGCGACAACTGCCTGGGCTTGGTGTCCAGCCCCCTCGTCCCCGCCCCGCAGATCATCACCAGAAACTCGGCGCCCCCCTTGTCCATCGCCGCCAGCTCCGCCGCCAGCGACGTCCCCTGGCTGTGCCCCAGCACCGCCACGCGGTCAGCCCGTACCTCTTCCCGTCCCCTTAAAAATTTCAGCGCCGCCGCCGCGTCCCCCCGCGCCTCCTTCACCGACTTCAACCCCTGCCGAACCGTCGTCCGGTCGTCGTACCGCAGCACCACGTATCCGGCCCTCGTCAACCGGTCCGCCAAAACCAGAAACGGCTTGTGCCCCCCGGCGTCCTGGTCCCTCCCCCTGCCGTTGGGCCCGGCCAGCAGCAGCACCGCGGGCGCTCCCCCCTTTGGCAAGACCGCCGGCACCGTCAGCGTGCCCGGCAACTTCACATCCCCCCCGTCCACCATCACCTCCCTAACCTCGTAGGGAACCTGCCCTACCGGCTCCTGCAGTCGAGGCGTCCGCGGCGGCTCGCGCTCCGCCCGAAACCGCCCCGTCACCCCACCCGGCCCCTCGTAGTTCCCCTCCACCACATACCCGTCCACCAACCCATCAAACACATACTTCCCCCCTCGCATCTGTACCAAAAACTTCATCCCCGTCCCATCACGGCCCCCCGCCCCCTCCGACACCACTTCCTCCACCGGCAAGCGCCGGTCGTCCGTCCGCAGTAAATCCAAGTACCCTCCCCACACTCCAGCTTTGTCCAGCGTCAACTTGATACTAATCCGCTGCTCCCGCTCGCCAAACCACATCAGCCCCCACCACGTCCCCGCAGCCGGAACCTCGCCCACTGCCCCCACCGCTGCCCTCACTCCTGCCCCCATCCCCCCCAACATCACCCCCAACACCACCGCCCCCATCACCGACCCCGTCGCCAACCGCGGTGCACTGAGCTTACCAGTCTTCATGCCAACTCCACACGCCAAATACACCACTCGCTCGCGCAGCACTCCGCCACCGGCAACGCTGTGCAAAGGATACAACACACTCCCAGTCCCTCAAACCCACGCCCCCAACCCTTTTATTCAACCCGCACCCTTCTTACCCTCACATCCCCAACTTCTCCGGGTTCAGTCCCTCCAGCTCAGGCAACACAAAAATTCCGTCTTTTCGCACGAGCTTTCCGTCAAAGTAGATCTCCCCCCCGCCGTATTCCTTACGCTGGATGCACACCATGTCCCAGTGGATCTGGCTCTTGTTCCCGTTCCCAGCCTCTTCATACGCCTGTCCCGGCGTCATGTGGAAGCTACCGGCGATCTTCTCGTCGAAGAGGATGTCCTTCATCGGCTTGAGGATGAACGGGTTGAACGCCAGCGACCACTCCCCGATGTATCTCGCCCCCTCGTCGCTGTCGAGTATCTCGTTGAGCTTCTTCGTGTTCCCGTCGCTGTCCGCCACCGCGCCCACGATCTTCCCCTGCTTAAACGTCAGCTTGATGTTGTTGAACACCGTCCCCCGGTACAGCGTCTCGCAGTTGAACTGCAGCGTTCCGTTCACCGAATCCCGCACCGGGCAGCTAAACAGTTCCCCGTCCGGGATGTTCCTGTCCCCGTAGCACCCCTTGCTCGGGATTCCCTTCTTGCTGAACGAAAGCTCAGTCCCCGGCCCGACGATCCGCACCTGGTCGGTAATGTCCATCAGCTCGTGCAACGGCGCAGCCGCCGCCTTCATCTTCGCGTAGTCGACATCCGCACACACCCGGAAGTAGAAGTCCTCAAACGCCTCCGTGCTCATGTTCGCCGCCTGCGCCATGCTCCCCGTCGGCCACCGCAGCACCACCCACTTCGTCTTCGGCACGCGCACCTCCTGGTGCACCGGCCCCCAGTGATACTTCTCCACCAAGCTCATCTGCTCCCGCCCCACGTCGCTCGCCTCGGCGATGTTGTGGCTACCCCGCAGCCCCACGTAACAGTCCAC
>JBBRUM010000473.1:0-3011 GCA_038247815.1 Tepidisphaerales bacterium
CAAGCAGGACCTTCCCCAGTGGTCCGGCGGCCAGACGCGCGAAGGCTTGGGGAAGGTTGGGGAAGGGGTGGATGGAGTCGACGAGGGGCTTGAGGTTTGCCGCGGCGAGGAGTTGGATTACTTGTGCCCAAGCGAGTTGGGATTCGGCGGGGGTGTAGGTGCCGACGGCAACGCCGCGAATGTGGACGCGGCGGAAGAAGAGCGAAGCGGTGTTGAACTGTGGGACAGGCCCTGCCAGCGCGCCGACGACGGAGACGCGGGCGTTTTGGTTGAGCGTGTCAAGGAGCTGCTCGAAGCCAGCGCCGCCGATGTTGTCAATCACCAGCGAAACGGGCCGGCGGGAGAGGGTGGCGTAGAGCGTTTCCCGCCAGTCGGGGTCGTTCGGGGAGAGGGCGAGGCGAGCGCCGTTGGCGAGCAGGACGGGGTGCTTGGCGGGGTCGCGCGAGAGGGCGACGGGGACGAGGCCCATCGCATGGGCGAGTTGGAGGCTGGCGACGCCGACGCCGCCGGACGCGCCGGAGACGAGCACGACCGAGCCGGGGTCGAGCGGGCCGAACTGGGTGAGGGCTTGGTAGGCGGTGAGGTACACGAGGGGAGCGCCAGCGCCTTGCTCGGGAGACCAGGTGGGGGGGAGGTCGGCGAGGACGTCTTCGGGGATGGTGATGAACTGGGCGAAGGTGCCGGGTTGGGAGACGCCGGCTTCGCCACGGAGGATGAGCTTGGTGTCGCCGACGCGGAGGTGTTGGGTTTGGGTTCCGAGGGCGATGATGGTTCCGACGGCGTCTCTGCCGAGGATGTGGGGGTAGGCGGGTTTGGCGGGGTAAAAACCTTCGGCGAGGTAGCGGTCGGCGGGGTTGAGGGAGGCGTAGTGGAGGGCGAGTAGGGCTTGGCCGGGCTTGGGGAGCGGTTCGGGGTGGGTGGCGAGGCGGAGGGCGGAGAGGCCAACGGGTGGGGAGCTCGGAGCATCCAAAAGCCATGCTTGCATGAGTAAAGGGTAGACGGCAGCCGGGGTGTGGGGAAGCCGCGTCGGACCAGTTAAACTGCGGGCATGGTTGTGACCTTCGGACTGACGCCGGCGATACAGCGCGTGATGGTGTTCGGCGAGCTGACGCTGGACAAGGTGAACCGGGCGGTGGAGACGCATGTGTGCCCGGCGGGGAAGGCGGTGAACGCGGCGCGGGCGGCGCGGATTTGGCTGGGCGAGAGCGGGGGGCGTGTGTGCGTGGTCGGGCCGGTAGCCGGGGAGGGGGGGCGGTGGTGCGTCGAGCGGATGCGGGAGAGTGGCGTGGGGTGGGACGGGGTGGCGGTTGAGGACGAGGAGCGGGTGTGTGTGACGGTAATTGATCGGGCGGCTGGGACGGTGACGGAGCTGGTGCAGGAGGCCCGGACGCCCAGCGCGGACGAGGTGGCCGAGCTGCTGTTGCGACTCGAGCTTTTGGCGGCCCCTGGCGGCGTATTGGCGTGCTGCGGGACGGTAGCGGGGGCGGACGCGGGGGTGTACGCACGGGCGGTGCGGGTGTGGGGAGAGCGCGGGGGCGCGTGCGCGGTGATTGACGGGAAGGGGGAGGTGCTGCTGCGGGCGTTGGGGGAGAAAGGCGTTGGTGTTCGTGTGGCGAAGATCAACCGCGCAGAACTGGAGCAGACGGTAGGAATTGGGGGGGGGATCGAGGGGCTGCACGCGGCTGGGGCGACGCACGTGGTGGTGACGCAAGGGGGAGAGAAGGTCGTGGCGTCGAACGGTACGGTCAGGATTTTCTTCCCGCCGGAGCCGGTGCGGGTGGTCAACACAACGGGGTGCGGGGATTGCCTGGCGGGGGTTTTGGCGGGGGAATTAGCGCGGGGCGGGGACTTCTTCGCGGCGGTGGCAACGGCGGTGCGGGCGAGCGCGTTGAGCGCGGAAAACATCCTGCCAGCGGTGTTTGGAAGGGAGAAGATGTAGGGATGGTTCGATGTCAGATGTAGGGCGGTGGGATGTGGCATGCGGGCCGGCGGAAGAAAACTACTCCGCGCCGCCCAAAAAATATTGATTAACACCGCGAAACGTAACGGCCTTCGGGCCGCGACGACGCCTCCTCTTCATCAGTGTTGATCTGCGTTCTCTGCGGCTGAACGCATTTCTCCGTGCGCCTCCGTGCGCCTCCGTGCACTCTGAGCCTCCGTGGTGAATCCGCCTGAAGGATCGAAGATAGAAACGGGACAAAGAGAACCGTGGGTAGCGGGGAGAGAGCGACGTTGCCACATGGGGTTGCGGTGAACGCGGGAAAGTTGGATAAGTTGCGGGAATGATTACTCAAGGGCGTCGGATGCGGCTGGCGGTGGTGGGGTACGGGTTTGCGGGGCGGAGTTTTCATTCGTATTTGATTGGGCTCGTGCCGGGGCTGGAGCTGCGGGGGGTGGTGTCGCGGAGTGGTGACACGCGAGCGAAGGTGCTGGCTGAGCATCCGGGGGCGGTGGCGTATGCGTCGTTGGAGGAGGCGCTGGCGGACGGGGAGGTGGACGCCGTGGTTGTCGCGACGCCGCACGACACGCACCATCCGTACTCGCTGGCGGCGCTGCGGGCGGGCAAGCATGTGGTGACCGACAAGCCGATGTGCCTCAACCTCCGCGAAGCCCGCGAGGTATACGCCGCTGCCGAAGCCGCGGGCAAGGAAGTCATGGTCTTCCACAACCGCCGGTGGGACTCGGAATACCTCACGCTGCAGAAGGTGCTGGCCGAGGGGACGCTCGGGGATGTGCGGTGGATCGAGATGGCGTGGAACCGGTTCGGGGCGTGGAAGAGCTGGCGGGCGAAGGCGAGCAGCGGCGGGGGGCGGCTATACGACTTGGGTAGCCACATGCTCGACCAAGTGCTGACGCTGTTCCCCGAGCCGGTGGAGACGGTTTTCGCCCGGGCGCACTTTGATTTTCCCGAGACCGACACGCCGAGTCACTGCCAGGTGACCGTCACCTTCGCGGGCGGGAAGACGGGCGTGATCGACTGCACGAGCATGTCGCGGTTCGAGAAGCCGAGG
>JBBRUM010000474.1:0-3009 GCA_038247815.1 Tepidisphaerales bacterium
GACGGCGTCTTCGATGGCCCCTTCCCACTGGGTGGTGGTTGTGTAGGTGGCGACCCGCGCCAGCCTCGGCGACACGGCTACGGCACGGGCCATCGCCCCGGCGAGCACCGACTTCTCCAGCGTGCCCTCGGGGGAGTTGTCCTTGAGCGCGGGGCGGAAGAGGTCCCTGACCTCGCCCTTGTTGTTTACGATGACCCGTTTGAACCGGTCGCCCTCGATCCATTGATCAACGGCTGCGCGGAGCGTCTTCTTGCCCGGCTCGAGGAGTTTGCCCATTTGGGCGTCGTCGCCGAGGGCTTCGGTGGCGGTTTGGCCGGAATCGGCGGTCGAGCGGTACGCGGCGAGCAACTCGGCGGCCAGCTCGTTGACCTGCGCGCGCGAGAGGTTTAGCCCGCCGCTCGCCGTCGTGAGGCGAAGTGTCACCATTGCCTGGAGCAGGTCGGACTGAAACGGCATGGAGGCGGTTTCATCGAAGTCCTTCAGCCCGAGAGACAACCGGGCCGACTGCAGGTCGGAAACATAGCTCCCGAGGTTGCCAAAGTGCACATCGCCGTGCGACGGCACGTAACCCCCGAAGTCGGCGGACCAATCGGCGCAGGCGGTCTTTGCCCAGCGGAAGTACAGCTCGCGGGCGGAGGTGGAGAACTTGAGCGCGCTGGCGCTGGCTGCGTCGACCTTCATCGGCCAGGAGAGCGGGTCGCCCGGTACGCAGAGGGGCGCGTAAAGGCGTTGCATGACGTCGAGGGGGAGTTCCTCAACCGCCGGCTGGGTGGTCTGGGCTTGGGCGATCGAAACCAAGCCGAGGAGGAAGGTCGCGGAGATCAGCGGTGATCGTGCAATCATGCAACCACCCTAGGCGATTCAGCCGGTGGAGATAAAGTCGCCCCCCGCCCCCCGATCCCCCTCGCAAGGGGTGGGGGAAGCGGGAGGCGAACTGCCGCGGGCACCGGCTGGGCGGACTACTTCACCGCATACACCTTCACACTCGCCGCATATGCATTGACGTCCCACCTATCGAGAAGCGTCGCGAGGTCGGCGTGCACACCACTGGACTGCCCCTCGGTCTGGCAGCACGCCGACGAGCTCGCCAGCCCGAGCTTCACAGTCTTTTTCCCCGTCGCCGGCGAGCAGCACGCGGAGGCGGCTGGGGGCGGGGCGGGGTCCTCCATCGCCGGCGAGCAGCAGCCGGCTTGGTTCTCGACCTTTGCGTATGCATTGAGATCGGCGCCGGAGTCGATTACTTCCACGTGCTTCAGTCCTGCTACCAGCAGGCCGGCGCGGTAGTCGGCAATCGGGATGGCGCCGGAGATGCACCCGACGTACCCCGCGATGCTGTCGGCGAGTTCCGTTGGCAGCGGCTGCTTGAGCGCGATGTCGCTAACGGCGAGTCTTCCGCCGGGCTTGAGGACGCGAAAGATCTCGCGGAAGACCTTGGTCTTGTCGGCTGCGAGATTGATCACGCAGTTGCTGATGACGACGTCGACGCTGGCGTCGGGCATGGGGATGGCGTCGATCGTGCCGAGGCGAAACTCGGCGTTGGAGATTCCGTCCTTCGCCGCCGCCGCCCGGGCCCGGTCGAGCATCGACGCGGTCATGTCCACGCCGATGGCCCGGCCGGTCGGGCCGACCTTTTTGGCCGCGAGGAACACATCCAGCCCGCCGCCGCAGCCGAGATCAAGGACGACCTCGCCCTCACGAACGTTCGCCAGCGCCAACGGGTTACCGCACGACAACCCCATGTTCGCGGCTGCGGGAATACTGGAGAGCTCCTCAGCCGAGTACCCGAACGCCTCGGCGACGGCGCGAACGCCCTGGTCGTCGTTGCTCAGCGTGCTGCGTGCCACGCGGTCATACTGGGTTCGCACTGCTTGTTCGATTGTTGATCCTGACATGGCCCACTCCTTGTTGTCGCCGGGACACGCCGGCTCGTTGGGTTCCGACACTTCCCCGCTCATTTACCCCCGCTCAGACCTCGACCCCCGAGCCCGGTCCGGGAGACCGCAGGACCCGCCACACCGGCACCGCCAGCAGCGCCCCCGCCACCGGCCCGACGACGTACACCCACAGCGCCCGCAGGTCTCCCCCAACCAGCGCCGGCGCGATCGAACGGGCCGGGTTCATGCTCGCACCCGAGATCGGCCCCGCGAACATCGCCTCGAGCGCCACCGTCCCACCGATGGCGATCCCCGCCATCAACCCGATCTCCTTCGGCCCCGTCGACACCTGCAGAATCACGAACATCAGCCCCGCCGTCAGTAGCACCTCCAAGCACAGCGACTGCCCCGCGCTCCCCGCCGGCAGCGTCGCACCAAGGTTCCCCGCCCGGCCGAGGATCAGCAGCACCGCCGCGCTCGCGAGCACCGCGCCGGCCAGTTGGGCGGCCACGTATGGCACGACCATTCTCCCGCCGAGTCTCCCGGCGGCGAAGAACGCGAGGGTGACGGCTGGGTTCAGGTGCGCCCCCGACACCGCGCCCAGCGCGTAGATCATCGCCATCACCACCAGCCCGAACACCATCGCCACGCCCGCGTGCGAAATCGCACCACCCGTGGACGCGTTGACGACGATCGCCCCCGTCCCGGCGAAGACCAGCGCGAACGTGCCAACGGCTTCGGCGAGACATTGCCGCGCCAGCGGCGGCAGGCCGGCGGCGCGCGTCACTTCCCACCCCCGTGCAGGCTCTCCGGCAAGGTCTCAACCCACGCCCGAATCTCATCCCGAACGCGCCGGTAAGGAGCGAGGATCGCCTCCTCGCTCGCCCCCTGACCCATCTCCCGCGCGATCGCCGGCGGGTCGTCAAAACCGCGGTGCACCACCGTCCCCTCCCTCAGCCACCCCGGGCAGGTCGCATCGGCATGCCCGCACACCGTCACCACATAGTCGAACTTCACATCCCGCAGCTCGTCCGCGTGCTTGCTCCGGTGGGACGCGAGGTCCACACCGGCTTCACGCATCACCGCCACCGCCCGCCCGTTCATTCCGTGCGGAGTAATCCCAGCCGAGTACGCC
>JBBRUM010000475.1:0-3001 GCA_038247815.1 Tepidisphaerales bacterium
ACTCGCCGCCGCCAACCTCGGCGCCTCGAAGTTCCGCGTGCTCCGCAAAATCACCCTCCCCCTGATCGTCGCCAACCTCATCGCCGGCGCGTTGCTCGCATTCGCCTTCGCAATGCTCGAAGTCTCCGACTCACTCCTGCTCGCCCAGCAAGCCGAGTACTACCCCATCACCAAAGCCATCTGGGAACTCTTCCAACGCCTCGGCGACGGCCCCTACATCGCCAGCGCCCTCGGCGTCTGGGCCATGGTTTTGCTGGCCCTGACCATCCTCGGAGCCAACCAGATTCTCGGTAAGAAAATGGGCGCAATCTTCCGGGCGTAAAGCCAACTCGCAGTTCTCAATTCGAAGGCAACCCACGACCTTCCACTATCTTCCACTATGACTCCCACAACACTCAATCCGACCAACGACGACACGACACCATCTCGTCCTAACCCAGCCCAACGGCCTCCGGACGCCCGGAGGTCGATTGATGGCGATCCCACGCCGAACTCCCGAGTGCTCGGGTTGCTTTGGCTCGTGCCTGCCGCGGTGTGCCTCGGGTTCATTTTGGTTCGCGCCAACATCGTTCCCTTTTGGGATGACTATGCGATCGCGAACTTTCTTGTAAAGACCGCCGATCGCGGCTTTCCGGCATGGGCGGACTTGATTGCCCAGCACAATGAGTCCCGCAAGTTTTTCCCGCGCCTTGTCTATTGGCTGCTTACCCTTACCGGTCAGTGGGACGTTAGGCGACAGATGGTTTTGCACTGGTCGTTGCTGTTCGTCTCGATGTTTGCACTCATCTCTCTTTGCAAAGCGACTCTCCCCGCCTCCCTTTCATTAAAGTGCTCAACTCTGGCGAGCTTCGTTCTTTTCTCGCTCGCCCAATGGCAGAACCTGCTCTGGGGAATCCAGGTGGTCGTCGTGACACCGACATTCGCCCTGATTTGCGGAATCTGGTGTCTTTGGGTCCCGCGTTGGTACGTTGGTGTCCGTGTTGGCTTGGCGGCGATACTCGCCGTGATTTCCACTTTCTCATATGCCAACGGAATGGTCGTCTGGGCTCTGCTTGGCGTCGCGGTTCTGTTCGCGCCGGACGTTCGAATTCGGCACCGTATGGTGGCGACAGCGGTGTTCGCGGTCATCGGCGGACTTTCGATCTGGTACTTCTTCCATGGCTGGATTCGGGCCGGGGCGTACGTCGCCGTTCCCTACACTCCAATGCAGATTTTGGAGTTCACATGCGCTTTTGTGGGTAACGGGCTTCGTTTCACAACCGACGTCGGCATGGCGGTCGCGGTCGGGGCATTCGGCCTGTTCGTGGCCGGGGCTTGCATCGCCGTTGTGGCGGTGAATTGCGTCCTCCGTCGCACTTTCGCTCCGTTACATTCCGCCGTCCCGTGGGCTGTTCTTGCGGGCTATGCCGTGCTCTCGGGCGCCGCCGCCGCGGTGGGGCGACTCTCATATGGCCTCGAGGCGGCAATCGCCATGCGATATCCCACGTTCGCCATACCCTTCTGGGTGGCGCTTCTTCCGCTGGTGGCGCTGTCCCTCGCGGGCACTCGATGTTTCCGCGGTCCCTGGGTTCGTCGGGGCACGACATTTGTCGCAGGCATGATTTTTTGTCTCGTGTTGGTGGCGCAGGTTTTGGCGCTCCGCGAGTCAAGTTCGCACGTCCGCGACCGCGTCATCGCCAACACAACGCTGAGATGGATCCAAGTGGCGCCGAACGACGCCGAGATCGCCTCCAAGATCTACCCCGGCCAAAGACTCCCCCGCGAGACCGTCGCCGGGCTGGTGAGGGTTAACTTGTGCCCGGTTCCAATCAACACGGAGTTGTTCGCCGAGGCTTATCCGCCTCCGGGCGGCGAGAAATGGTCCGCGCCGTCGATCGGATCGCTTGATAGCATCGAGTGGGAGGGCAACCTCCTTCGAGCGCGTGGCTGGGCGCTGTCGCCCCGGTCATCGGCGCTGGCCGCCGATGCGGTCCTTCTTGCGGTGCAGTCGCCATCCGGCGGGTACAGACTTTTCGCCCTCGCCCCGGACGTGTCGCGGCCACGTCCGGATGTACCGCGCGTCTTTGGGGTAGACCACAACTCCAAGTCGGGCTGGGAGATCGTTCTCGATCCAACCATCGAACTGCGGGGCGGTGAGATGATCACCTCTTTCGCCTATGATGTCCCTTCCAACTCTTTGACCCGCATCAGTTCCACTCTCCGGTTGCCCGTTCGCCCCAACGTGTTGCCTCCGCCGCCGAGCGAAAAGTCTTACGTAGAGGACTACCCGTCACTTCCCGCCGACCTCGTCGACCTTCCATACAGCTTCGGCTCGCTGCAATTCTTGCGTTGGGCTGGAAACGACCTTGCCGCCGACGGCTGGGCGATCTCCTCGCGTTCTCCCTCACGCCCCGCCGAGGCGGTCGTTCTGTCCGTGTCCGAGCCAACGGGACGAAATCGTATCATCGCTGTTGTCTCCAAAGTCAGTATTCCGCGCTTCGACGTGCCGGAGAGGCTGGGACCTTCGTACACGCCTCTCGTTGGCTGGGAGATCACATTCTCCCCCCCGAAAGAAATGCCACCCGCCGGTACGGTCACGGCATGGATTTACGACTCGAAAAGTGCATCGCTCCGAAAGATACCGTCGCCAATTCCCCTTCCTCAGAAGGACTAATTTGCCAGGATATCCCTTGCCTCGGCGTTGCTTCGACTGGATAATCTAGGCTTAGCAGCCTCCGCCCGAGGTCGTCGCCACTTCTCCACGGGAGCCGTCATGTCTGAACCACCTGAGTTGAAGTCGCAATCAGATAGCGATGCCTTGGCCGCTCCGACCTCACCCAATCCCAAGGCCAAAGTCTCCTCCTCAAAGCGCTCAAAGCCAAAGACCAAGAAGCTCCCGCCGTACAACGTGATTCTCCTTAACGACGACGACCATAGCTATGAGTATGTGATCACGATGCTGGGCGAGATTTTCGCGCATCCCCCGGAGTTGGGCTATCAGATGGCCAAGGCCGTGGACAAA
>JBBRUM010000476.1:0-3001 GCA_038247815.1 Tepidisphaerales bacterium
ACGATCGTCTCGCAGTCGAACGCGTTTGCGTACGAGCCGGCGAAGAAGGTCGACATCATCGATACCGCCGTCGGACCGGGCATGACGGAAGTAACGACCCTCGTCGCCGCCATCAAGGCCGCCGGCTTGGTCGAAGCCCTCAAGGGCCCCGGCCCGTTCACCGTCTTCGCCCCCACCAACGCCGCCTTCGCCAAACTCCCGGCGGGCACGGTCGAAACCCTCCTCAAGCCCGAGAGCAAGGAAAAGCTCACCGCCATCCTGCTCTACCACGTCCACGCGGGCGCGGGCGTCCTCGCCAAGGACGTCAAGACCATGAAGCTCTCGACGCTTAACGGCAAGGAACTCGACATCGTCGCCGAAGGTGGCAAGGTCACCGTTAACGGTGCCAACGTCATCAAGACCGACATCGTCGCAAGCAACGGCGTGATCCACTGGGTCGACACCGTCATCCTCCCGAAGTAATCCTTGGGATCCCAGCGAAACTCTTTCAAGCCCGACACGCCCCAAGGCGTGTCGGGCTTTCTTTGTGCTTCCCCTGACGTCTCCCACAAAACGTGAGGTGGACGAAGAGAGCGCGCCCGATGAGGGACCTGATCGTGACGTGCACTCACATCGGCTCGACGAACCACGACACCGCGGTGGACACGATCGACCTCGGGAGGACAATTGCGGCGCCACCGGGACAGGGCGCACCGCTCGGCGGCACCAGCGCGGGCGCCGCGCCGATACCCGAGCCGGGGTCGGTGGACGTGCCGCTCGGCGCGGCCGCGCTGGCCAGCCGGCGGCGGCGAGAGGCCTCGACCCCCAGCTTGCGTGAATAGCATCAGTCATGAGACGGACACGGCTTGTCGCGGGCGTGCTGGCGTTGGCGGTCTTGGGCGGGGCAGCCCGGGGGGAAACCACAGCCGCAAAGGCCGCACCCACCGGGTTGGCCGACATCGTCGCCGAAGTCGTCCGCTCCCTCGCCAACTGCGGCGAAGCCTGCCGGACCGAGAAAGGCCTCTCAGCCGAGGTATGGAACCTCCGAAAGCGCGTCGCCACCACCGAAGATCTCCGCTCGATGGCCGTCCAAGTCGAGCAGGGCGAAGAGTCCTGCCTCTGCGGGAAAACCTCACCCACAGCCACCGAGGTCGAGAAACAGGGCGTGCTCCTCGCCGAAGCCATCCTCCTCTGGCACCTCGCGGGCGACACCGACGGCGTCCGCTACAACACCCAGCGCCTGCGAAACGTCGTCGCCCAGGTCGCTGGCAAGCCGGAGGAACCCGGGCTGATGGAACTACTCGTCCGCGCCGTCGCCATCGCCGGTGGGGAGAGCGCCAAACCCGGAAAAGTCCCCGACGGCGGCAAGCGTTACGGCGAGATCGCGCTGTGGGAAGTCGCCGGCGTGAAACCCGACGCGATGCGCGTCGGCGTGCTCATCGGGGCAGCCGGTTCCGGTGGCGTGGAAACCGAAGCCCGACGCATCCTCCTCCGAGACGCCGCCAAAAGCTGGGCCGCCCTGCCCACCGAGGTCAGGGCCGAAAAACCCGGCATGGCCATTCGTCTCGCCGGTGAACTCGCCGAGGTCGGCCTCGAACCCGAGCTGGCGGCCCTGCTGGCTACGCTCCCCGACGCCATCCGCCCGAAGGCCACCACTTCAGTCGAGCGGGGCCGGTCGAAGTCGTCGCCCGTCGCCCCCGTTGCGGCGGCCAGTGGAGGTCTGGCCGAGGTCGCGGAAGGAGCGGCTACGCTGGCGAAGGGCGCCGCGCCCGCGAAGGACGTCGCAGCCAAACTGTCAGCCACCCCGCCCGAGACGCGCGTGTGGGTCGCCATGCGTGCAGCCGAGCGCTCTGGCGCAACTGCCACGCGTGCACTGGAGATCGCCGCCGCCCTGCCCGCCGGCCCGATCCGCGTCGCGTGGCTTGCCGGTGCGGGCAAGGGAATGTCGGCGGGTGGAGAGCGACTGAGATACGAGGATGTTCTGGTGGTGCGGGGCGGGGGGTGACGGGATCTGGATTTGTGGTGCGATCAGGGAGGCTGAGGGTGTAGATTGGGGAGAGGTTCGGGCCGTGCTGGCGTTTGTGCTGGCGTGGGTGGCGGCGGGCGTGAGTCGGTGGGTTTGGGGTTGGAGGGGTCGGCGTGCGGGGGGAGACGAAGCGAGTGTCTCCTGTGCCCGGTGCGGGTACGACGTGCGGGGGAACGCCGGGGTGTGCCCGGAGTGCGGAAGTCGGCTCGAAGGAAAGGGGACGGTGGTGGGTGTTCACGTCCGGCGATGGTGGGCGGTGGGCGGTGGCATTGGCGGTGGCGGTGGCGATGGGGTTGGCGCTGGCCAGAGGCGGAATGTGGGCGGTGCGGGCGGAGGGCGACGGGCGTTGCCAAGCGCGAAAACCGGTGTGGTGGCTGGAGGCGCATCTGCGGTGGGGTGGTGGGATGCGAAGCGCGAAGGTTACGGCGGAGCTGAGCCTCCGCTCGGGAAAAGGCTCAGTTGGAGACGCGGACACCTTGAGCTTGGCCCGCTTGTTGATGCGCTTAAGCGTGAGCAGTCAAGTTTTGGCACCGAGAGATGGGTTCGTCCTCACCGATCCTTTGGCGCGAGGCATCGTATCCAGCGGAGAGACGGCGGATTGGGCCGAAACGTTGCTGGGCGGCGCGCCAAAGCTCGTGGCGTGACGCGTCGTGTGGCGCGGCGACTGGTGTCCGACCGAGCTGAGCTGGGGATCGGCTGCCGGCACGATGACGGCGTCGACGGCCAAGCTCCGCGCGGTGGCCACGGTCGGCGGTTCCGCACAGGATTCATGGCTCTTGGCGACGAACAATGGATTCTGGCAGCGTTAGGCTACCCGGCGAGACCCCGTTCTACACCGCCTGATGGACGAGCGGGGCGTTGACGAACTCGAAACGCGTGTGGTGTTGAAGTTTAACCTTTGGCTGCCTCCCGGACGCAACGTCAAATAGACGCGCGAGGTTCCCGTGACCTTTTAACTCGTCACTGCGGGGCAGGACTCTGTGCTCCCGGTGAACG
>JBBRUM010000477.1:0-2989 GCA_038247815.1 Tepidisphaerales bacterium
AACCGGGTTGAGGGGGTTTTTACGGGGTGGGGCGCCGTTGCCCCAGTGAGTCGGGCTACTTTACGGGGCAAAGGCCCGGTGGCAAGCGGTGTGTGAAGGTTTTGGTGGGATTGTCAGCTAGGGGGGAGGATGGTTTTCTCCGTGGGGCGGGGTTTCAGGGGCAAATTCCCGCTCAACAGAGTTGTCACATGTGTGGCGGATCGGGTCCAAATAATCCCAATGAAGCACTGGTTCCTGGACCTTGATCGCCTCCTCCGTGGTGACGCCACCCGCACGGCGGCCCTAAGGGAGCGCGGCGTTGATTTCAGCTCGGGCGGCTTGATCGGCGCGGTGCTGATACTCGGGGTGTTCTACGGCGTGTGCATGGGGTCGTACGCGGTGGTGTCGGGCAGGGGGGGCGGCTGGCTGCAGATATTGGCGGCGATGTTCAAGGTGCCGTCGCTGTTCCTGCTGACGTTGGTCGTCACCTTCCCGTCGCCCTAGGTGTTCAACGCCCTCGTGGGAAGCCGGTTACCGGCGGACAGGCTGATCAAGCTCATCGTCGCGGCGATGTCGGTTAATGTCGTGCTGCTCGCCAGTTTCGGGACGATCGTCGCCTTCTTCAGCTTCGCGACCGAAAGCTACCCGTTTATGGTGCTGCTCAACGTCGCGGTCTTCGCCGTCTCGGGGCTGCTGGGGCTGAGCTTCCTACTCCAGACCCTGCGCCAATTGACGATCGTGGAGTACCTGCAACGCACCCCGCCTCCGCTCCTCCAGCCAGCGCCCACGCCGCCCGAAGTTGGCGACCCAGTCGCAGTCGAGACACCGCCCTCGCGGAAATTGTTCCCGGGAGTGCTCGATCCGATCGATGACTAGCCCCCAGCCGACTACGTCAAGACCGTCTTCCGCATCTGGATCGTCATCTTCGGGTGGGTCGGGGCGCAGATGAGCTGGGTTCTGCGGCCGTTCATCGGCGGGTCGGGCGAGTTCGTACTGTTCAGGCCGAAGGAGTCCAACTTCTTTGCCTCGGTGATGGACCACATCGGCCGCGTGCTCGGGACGCACTGATGCCCGGTGGGAGGGTCGGGCGTGAAGGTGAGTAGCTGGCTGACCATCGCGGGAGAGGCGCTACGGGGTACACCCGCCGGCACCACCGCGCCCCTGCAAAGCCCGCGAGCCAAGATGTTCGTGCTCGGGCTCATCGGCTTGGGGTTTGCCGCGTTGTACGGAGGCACGATGGGCACTTTCCCCGACGCCTAGGGCAGCGTTCGCCCTCTTCAGATGCTCTATTCGGGCTGAAGGTTGCGCTGTTGCTGATGGTGACGTTCGTCGTCGCCCTGCCGAGCTTTTTCGTCCTCAATACGCTTCTCGGCGTGCGCGACGACTTCGGCGATGTCCTGCGGGCGCAGGGCGACACGCAAGCCGTCGTCGCGATGGTGGTGTCGTCTCTCGCGCCGCTGACGCTCTTCTGGTACGTTTTGACGACGGAGTATGACTGCGCGTTGGTGTGGAACGCGCTGATGTGTTTGGTCGCGTCGGTGGCGAGGCAGATCGTGTTGTGGAGGAACTACCGCCCGCTGGTGGCGCGGAACCCGGTGCACCGCAACCTCCTGCTGGCGTGGTTGGTGCTGTTTGCGTTTGTGGGCATCCAGCTCGGATGGGTGCTGCGGCCGTTCGTGGGCTCGCCGGGCGCGCCGACGCAGTTCTTCCGCTCGGGGGCGGGGGGAAACGCGTCCACCGAAGTCTTTTCAACAGTGTGGAGGGCGATGGGGGGTTAGGGGGAGGCCAAAATCCAAAATCCGAAATTCGAAATCTGAAGAAGCATGGAGTCCGAAACTCAACTGAACAAAAGGGACAATTGCCGTCTCCCCTGCTTATCGCTCATCCCCCGTCGCTCATCCCCCGTCGCTCATCCCCCGTCGCTCATCCCATGGGGGTGCGGCAGTGCGTGCAGCGCCACACTCGGGGCATGAAAAGGAGGGGGATTCCAAGGAGGGCGACCGATAGGGCGAAGACCCATTTCGGGTGCTCGGCTGGGGCGTATTCGCCTAGGCCGCAGGCGGCGCACTTTGCCAGTGCTTCGGCTTCGGACTCGTCCCAGCCCACCCCTTCGGACTTCAGCACCCGCCGCGCCTCGGGTGCCTGGTCTTCCGGAACCTGCACCTTGATCCCGCCCACAGCCGGCGAAAGCAACCAATTCGTCGAAACCAAATGCTCGTCGACAATGACGCAATCAATGTCCTCCGACTCCAGCCTCAGCCGCGCCAGATGCGCCTCCGTCGGAATCGAGAACGAGGCGACCGTCACCCACCTCGCAGGTCCGTCGTCCCCCCCACCTCCGCCCCCACCTCCGCCGCCCCAACTCCGGCCGCCGGTCCCATCACCCGTGTCAGAACCGCCGCCTCCGGTGTTCGAGTCGTCCAATTCTTCTCGGTCGCCCGGGTGCCGCTGTCCCGGCGGCGTATCGCCTGGGCGTGTTTCGTTTGGCTTGGGCTGTGATTCTCGGTCTTTCTCGCCCGACCTGCGGGAGACGGGCATGGCGTGGGGTTTCCACGCGCGACCGACCCGGCGACTCGTCGTTGCCACATCCACGGGTGATGATAGTCCTCTCGGGCGGCGGCTTTTGGCGAGGCGCGGGGGAAGACCAAAGAAAAAGCCCGCCGGCGGGGTGCCGGCGGGCTTGGGTGTCTTGGCCGCGAACGACGGGGTCAGCCGTTGTTGTTCGCGTATTCGTAGTACGTCTTGATGTTGCGGCTGTGGTAGCCGCCGCCGTGTGCGCGGATGCCGTTGATGACCACGCCGAGGTTCTCGGCTTTGATTTGCTTCAGCATGTCGCGGATGCGGCCCAAGACGCCGCGGGACGACTCGTTGGCCCGGACGACGGTGATGACGCCGTCGACCCTCGGTGCCATCGCCACCGATTCGCTGGCGAACAGCAGCGGGCCGGTGTCGAAGATCACGTGGTCGTAGGTCTCCAGCGCCTTGGCGATGAAGTTTTCAAGGAGGACGG
>JBBRUM010000478.1:0-2979 GCA_038247815.1 Tepidisphaerales bacterium
CAGCCCTTATCTCTCCTCTTTTCTCGTGTGACATTTCTCGTTGATAATTGTTGCTGATGAGACACAATCCATAATTCTTTATTTTTTGTTTTTTTTGTATTTGGTGAATTCCAAACCTCCCCAATAATCATCCATGCTGCCCGGCCAATTCTCCCCGATTCTCCCCGAGCTTCATTCCTCCAACACCGAGCACGTCCTCCGCCGTGTGTCCCCGTTTCATCGCGTCCTAGGTTTCACCGGCAAGTCCATCGACGACGTCGTCAACTGCCCCATCGCCAAGCGCACCGTCCTCGGCTATTTCAAGCTCCACCGCGAGGTCGACCGCCGCTGCGAGATCGTCGACCTCGAACGCCAGTGGAACCCCCACGGCCGTCGCTGATTGAACCTCCATGCCCGCAGACCCTTTTCACAAACCCGACGTCCTGATCGTCGGCGCCGGCCTCTCGGGTCTCGCAGCCGCCTTGCACCTGGAACACGCCGGACTCTCCTGCCTCCTCCTCGAAGCCTCCGACGACATCGGCGGCCGCGTCCGCACCGACATCCTCCCCGGCCCCGGCGGCGACTACCGCCTCGATCGCGGCTTTCAGATCTTCCTCTCCGCCTATCCCGAGGGACAAGCCGTCCTCGACTATCCCGCCCTCGAGTTCGGAAAATTCACCCCCGGCGCTCGTATCTGGACCGGCGACGCCTTCACCCGCATCTCCGACCCCCGCCGCGACGGCCACTGGCTGGGCAACGCCCTCGCCCCCATCGGAACCCCACTCGACAAACTCCGCGCCGCCAAGCTCATCCTCCCCCTCCTCCGCGGCAACCCCCTCGACCTGCTTCCGTCCGCCTCCACCGACGACCCCCGCCGCCAAACCACCCGCGCTTACCTCAAATCCCGCGGATTCTCCGACCTCATGTTCCGCCGATTCTGGGACCCCTTCCTCTCCGGCGTACTTCTCGACCCCTCCCTCTCCGCCTCAGCCGGTTTCACCCTCTTCACCCTCCGCATGTTCGCCACCGGCGACGCCGTCCTCCCCGCCCGCGGCATCGCAGAAATCCCCCGCCAACTCGCCGCCAAACTCACCCGCTCGGCCATTCGCCTCCGCTCCCCCGTCGCCGACGTGTCCCCCGGCGAAGTCCTCCTCTGCTCCGGCGAGCGCCTCCACGCCCGCGCCACTCTCCTGGCAACTGACGACCCCGCCGCTCGCAACCTCCTCTCCCTGCCCGCGCGCCCTTCCACCGGCTCCACCTGCACCCTCTACTTCGCCGCCCCGCAGTCCCCCGTTCCCGAGCCCATCCTCGTTCTCGACGGCGAACGCACCGGCCCGATCAACCACCTCGCAGTCGTCTCCTCCGTGGCCCCCGCCGTCGCCCCCCTCGGCTGGCACCTGGTTTCGCTTTCCACCATCGGCTTGCCAGCGCTCTCCTCCGCCGACCTCGTCCGCGACGCCGTCGCCCAGATGACGCGCTGGTTCGGCCCCCAGGTTCGGTCGTGGCAATTCCTCCGCTGTTACCGCATTGCCCACGCCCTCCCCGACGCTTCACCCGCCGCCCGCCCCGGCCCATGGACCCTCCCGTCCAAGCTCCTGCCCGGCCTGTACCGCGCCTCCGACGCCCTCAATTCCCCCAGCTCCCAAGGCGCCTTCTCTTCCGCAAGGCTAGCCGCTTCCGCTATCCTCAAAGACCTCCACTAACCACGGACCGACCACCACCATCGGCCCGCGTACACTCTCGCCCCCCATGCACCTCCACGTCTCCCCCAGTGAACTTCTCATCGGCATGCTCGTGGTGCTCGCAGCCGTCGCGCTCCTCGCCGAAAAAATCAAAATCGCCTACCCCATCCTCCTCGTCCTCGCCGGATGCGCAATGGGCATCGTCCCCGCCTTCCACCCCACCCTCCGAATTCAGGTAAACCCCGAAACCGTCTTCTTCGTCTTCCTACCCCCACTCCTCTACTACGGAGCACTCCTCACCACCTGGCGCGATTTCAAAGCCAACATCAACCAAATCTCATCCCTCGCCGTCGGACTCGTCCTGGCCACAATGGTCGTCGTCGCCGTCATCGCCATGGCCGTCATCCCGGGCATGAGCTGGCCCGCGGCCTTCCTCCTCGGCGCAATCGTCTCACCCCCCGACGCCGTCGCAGCCACCGCCGTACTCTCCAAACTCAAAGTCCCCAAACGCGTCGTCACCATTCTCGAAGGCGAAAGCCTCGTCAACGACGCAACCGCCCTCGTCGCCTACAAAACCGCCCTCGGAGCAATCGTCGCCGGATCCTTCTCTCTCGCCCAAGCCTCCGGCGGAATCTTCGTCGCAGCCGTCGGTGGTATCGCCATCGGACTCATCGCCGCATGGCTCATCGCCAAACTCATGTCCATCGTCGAGGTCCCCGCAGTCGAATCCGTCCTGGCACTGCTCGTACCCTTTGCTGCATTCATCCCCGCCGACAAACTAGGAGCCTCCGGAGTCCTGGCAGCCGTCGCCGCCGGCGTCTACATGGGCCGAAAACTCCCCTCGCTCGGGTCCCCACAACAACGCATCCGAACCCTCGCCGTCTGGGACTCCCTCGTCTTCCTCCTCAACGGAATCATCTTCATCCTCATCGGCTTGGAGCTCTACTTCGTCGTCCAATCCGGCCAACGCGCCATGTCCCTCCACAGCCTCCTCCTTGGCGCAGCCTGTGTCGCGGCCGGGTGCATCCTCGTCCGCATATTCTGGGTCTTCCCCGCCGTCTACCTCCCCAGACTCATCCCCACCGTCCGAAAAACCCCATTACCCCCGTGGCAGGAAGTCACCATCGTCTCGTGGGCAGGAATGCGCGGAATCGTCACCCTCGCCGCCGCACTGGCCATCCCCATCGAAGTCCCACAACGCGACGTCATCCTCTTCATCTCCTTCTTCGTGATCCTCGCAACTCTCGTCGGCCAAGGCCTGACCTTTGCACCACTAATCAAAATCTTGCGACTCCAGCTCAACGATGACCTCGAACAC
>JBBRUM010000479.1:0-2971 GCA_038247815.1 Tepidisphaerales bacterium
AGGGGCTCGATCGCGGCTTCGGCGAGGTGCAGCTCTTCGGCGGCCTTGGCCTTGGACGCGGGCAACCCGTGCACACCGGGGTACGTGTTTTTGCCCGCCGCCGAGTCCTTGCCGGTCGCCTTGCCGAGCTGCTCGGGGGTCGAGATGACGTCGAGGATGTCGTCGACGATCTGAAACGCCAGTCCGGCGTGGCGGCCGTAGGCGGTGAGCGCGTCGAGCACGTCGGCGGGCGCACCGGCTGCGATTCCCCCAAGGCGGCACGAGGCGGTGAGCAGCGCGCCGGTTTTCATGCGGTGAATGCGCGCGAGCTCGGCGGCGGAAACCGTGGTGCCCTCGGCTGCGATGTCGAGGGTTTGGCCCCCGATCATGCCCGACGGCCCGGTGGCCCGGGCGAGTTCCCCCACCAAGCCGATCGCCACCGCGGGCGGAGACACATCCGCCAGCACCTCAAAGGCACCGGACAGCATCGCGTCGCCCGCCAGGACCGCCGCGGCTTCGCCGAACTTCACGTGGTTGGTCGGCATGCCCCGCCGCAGGTCGTCGTCGTCCATCGCGGGCAGGTCGTCGTGCACGAGGGAAAAAGTGTGCACCATCTCCATCGCCAGCGCAGCCGACTCCGCCGCGTGTCGCCCCGACGCCGGCCCGCCCGCCGCCGCGAATGATTCGAGGATCAACGCCGGGCGGATGCGCTTGCCCCCCGCGTTCAGCGAGTACATCGTGCCCTCGACCAGCGACCCCGGCGCGTCATCCCGGAAGGCACCGTGTGCTGTGTGCGTCCACCGCGCGGGCAGCCCCCCGAGCAGCCGCGCCACCGTCTTCCCGTGCTCCGCCAAGATATCCGTCGCAGAACGTGCCATGGCCCCCACTTTAGCAACCCAGCCCCCCACGTCACCATACCCCTCGACCCGATCTCCCGCCCACCGCGCCCCCCTCAGTCACCGGGCGGCACCCGGCGGCCCAGCCGCCACAGCCCGTACCCCAACACCATCGGCGCCGCACACCACAGAATCCCCCCAACCAGCAGGCTTAAATTCCGCGCCAACACCCAAGCCATCGTCGCGGGAATACCCAACAGCGCCGCGTACGCCGCCGCCCTCGCCGCATACGCCGCCCATTTCCGCGGGTTCCCCACCCGGTACCCAATGTAAGCCATGAGACACGACGCCACCATCAACCAGTTGCTCACCACCGCCGCCCCCGCCACACACAACGCCTGCGACTCCGTCAACGGCCGGATCCGCCGCACGTAAATCACGCTTCCGTCGCTAAACCCCCAAACCGCCGCGTGCGCCATGTACCCCATCTCCCAGCCCGCCATCGACCAAGGCCGGTTGTTCGACTGCCCCCCAGCCACCGCCGGAAGCAAACACGCCAGCACAAACATCATCCCCCCCAGCCAAGTCCACTTGAGCATCCGCTCGGTGAACTCATCATCGTCAAGGAGAGGTAGCGGTGTGGCGAGGGGCGGTGGCCTTGAAAGGCGACCTCGAAGTTGGGGGAAGGTGAGTCGCATCGCTTGAAGTTCGCGATGCTATCAGAGTTGGGGGCGGAATTAGTAGGCGGTTTGGGCGATGGGGGAGCGGCCTTGGAGGTACTTTTGGATGAGTTCGGGTTTGACGGCGATGTAGTAGAACTTGCCTTCGTAGAGTTGGCGGCCGGCGATGAGTTCGGCATCGGGGCCGATGCCCATGTAGAGGTCGGCGCGACCGGCTGCGCGGATGGCGCCGCCGGTGTCTTGGTCCATGAACCAGGCGTTGTAGGGTGCGGGGGTTCCGCCGGTGGTGGTGAGTTGGGTTTGGACGAAAGAGGGCATGGCTCGGGGGTAGACCTGTTTGTCGGTGGCGACGGTTCCGAAGGCGGTGACTGGGGTGTTCAGCGAGCCGAAGGGGCCACCCGGGCGCTCGGAGAAGAACACGAACCGGGAGTTGAGGTGGAGGTAGCGGTCCATGTCGGCGGGGTTGGCGGCGAAGTGGGTCTTGAGGCCCCTGAGGGTGAGCTGGTCTTTGGTGATCCTGCCGTCGGCGAGGAGCTTGCGGCCGGGGGAGACGTACGGCCAGCCGTTGTTACCGGCGTAGCCGACTTCGAGGATGCGGCCCTCTTGGAGTTTGAGCTTGGCCGAGCCTTGGATGGAGATGACGTAGGCGTCCCAGCGGGAGGAGAGGAAGACGAGTTCCTGGCCGGCGAGGAGGTTGTTGGATTCGATTTCGCCGCGTTTGTGGTAGACGACGAACTGGCCGTCGGCGGTGCGGCGGGAGGCGGTGATGCCTTCGGGGTCGGTGAGGAGGTCGGCTGGGCGGCGGTAAAGGGGCCACTGGAACTCGCCGGTGCGGGTGAGGGAGGCGTTGTAGATGGGGGTGAAGTATCCGGTGTAGAGGACGGAGCGGGAGAAGTCGTTGGTATCGGGGTTCCAGCCTCCGATGGAGCGGTAGACCTCGAACTCATCGCGGATGGTTTGATTGAGCTGTGCCGAGGTCATGGGGGAGGCGGCGTGGCGGTCCATGATGGACTTGAGGGCGACGACGGAAGCGACGGCACGGTCGTGGGTGATGTCGAGGTAGGGGTAGTACTGGGTGGAGGAGCGTTTGGCGAGGTATTCGAGGGAGTGGGTTGCCGCGGAGGAGAGGTCTCGGGCTTTGGTTTGGTCGAGTGTGAAGTCGGGGTATTCGGCTGGGGAGATTTTTTCGAGTGCCATGCGGCCGGGTTCGAGTTCCCGGGAGAAGTCGATGGGCTTTTTCTTTGCGCAGCCGGTGGTGATGAGAACGGCTGAGAGTGTGAGAAGGGCGAGGGACTTGAGGGGTGTGGTCATGAGGGGGCTCCGTGGGGAAAGGTGTATTGGGGGATTATCGGCAAGGGAGGGGGGGATGGATGAGGGAGCGGAGGAGAGTGACAGATAGAGAGAGAAAAAAAGTGAGAAACTGGAGGAGGGGGGATGCGTTTTGAGATGTGGGACATTGCGCCCCTTTGTGGGACA
>JBBRUM010000480.1:0-2953 GCA_038247815.1 Tepidisphaerales bacterium
GGGGAGTAGTCGGCCATGGTGGCAGTCCTTGTTGGCGGGGTCGGGAGAGAGACGGGAGTGGGCGGTGTGCGAAGCCCCATTGTGGGGTTTCTGGTGGAAGGTTCAATGTGGTTATCGGCGATTAAGCCTGTGGTTCGAAACGCTTTACGTAGAAGCGAGATTCTGCAAGGCGGTGTGCGACGAGGTGGAGGGCGAGGGGAAACGATATTGGCTGGTCGAGGTACCAGCGGAAGATGCGTTCGCCGTGTTTGGTTTGGCGTTCGAGGTTGTTTTCGACTTGGTCTGAAAGTTCGGGAGGTACGAGTCGTTGGCGGTCGTAGTCCCAGTGGGGGTCGATGCGGACGATGAGGTGTGCGTCGGAGGAGTCGACGGGGTAGCCGTTGATGTCGGGGGGCGCGGTTTCTGGTGTGTAGAGCCAGAAGCAGAGGAAGCGGTCTTTCCAGACGACGCCGGTGTTGTTATCGGCTCCGGTGATGAGGCGGGCGTGGGAGGTTCGGATTGCTTGGCCGTCGAGGGGGCGGGCGATCCAGACTTTGGAGGCTTTGCAGTCCAAGAGGCCGACGTGGGGGTAGGCGCCCTTGAGTTTGTCGGTGCAGAGTTTGGTGGAGACTTTTGGCGCGGAGGTTTCGCCCGGGGGCGTGTCGCTCGGGGGGGAGCCTTCGGGTGCGCCGGGGTTTTTTTTGCCGAAGCCGAAGAGCATGGGGGTGGGTTGAGGGAAGTAAGGGGGGGGGTTATCGGACGGTGAGGTTGAAGGGGAGGTGGAGGATGATGGGGCGGTCTTGCAGGAGTTGGATGAAGCGGATTTGTTGGGAGAGGCTTTTGCGTTGGTCTGCGGGGAGGAGGTGGAGGAGGGAGGATTGGGAGAGGTTGGCGGAGGGGATGGAGGGGGAGGAGTGGGCGGAGGAGAAGAGGTCGGCGAGGGAGCCGGAGGATTCGGGGAAGACGCGGACGTCGTAGGAGTTGGGGGCGAGTTTGGCGCGGGTGGCGGCTTGGGTGAGGGAGGCGGTGAGTCCGCCGAGTTCGTCGACCATTCCGAGTGCGAGCGCGTCGGCGGAGACGAAGACACGGCCGCGGGCGACTTGGTCGATGTTGGCGATTTTGCCTTTTCGGGTGGTCATGATGCGGTCTGTGAACTGGTCGTAGGTGGTGCGCATCCAGGTGTCGACCATTTTGCGTTGTCGGTCGGACCATTGGGAGGTTGAGGAGAAGAGGTCGGCGTTTTGGCCTCGGTAGTAGGATTGGGAGGTGATTCCGAGTTTGTCGTAGAGGCCGGAGAGGACGAATTTGCCGCCGACGACGCCGATGGATCCGACGATTCCGTTGGGTTCGGCGACGATGTAGTCGCCGGCGGAGGCGAGGTAATAGCCGCCGGAGGCGGCCATTGAGCCGATGGAGATGATGACGGGTTTCTCGGCTGAGACTTTGCGGACGGATTGCCACATTACTTCGGAGGCGAGTGCCGAGCCGCCGGGGGAGTCGATGCGGATGACGACGGCTTTGACGTTGGGGTCGTTTTTGACGTCGCGCATGGCTTGTCGGATGTCTTGTGAGCCGATGGAAGGTCCGTCGGAGAGTCCGGGGATGGGGAGTCCGCCGCCGCTGGACTCGCCGTCGACGATGGTTCCGTCGGCGTAGACGATTGCGATGGTGTCGCGTGAGGTGGGTCCGGGGCGTTTGGTTGCGGCGGCGAGGAATGCGAAGGGGTTCGAGAAGTCGAGTTCGGGTTTTCCGCCCTGGCCGTAATCTTCGATGACGTTGATTTTCGGGGCTGAGAGTTGGGTTTCGACGAGGGAGCGGAGAGAGTCTCGGTCGGAGAGGTGGTCGACGAGTTTTTGGTCGCGGGCGGCGCGTGCGGGGAGGATTGCGTCGTCGACGATTTTGCGGACGGTTTCCCGGGGGATTTGGCGGGAGGTGGAGATGCCGGAGATGATTTGGTTGTAGAGTGCGTCGGCGAGTTTGTTCATTTCGGCGGTGAGTTCGTCGGAGGGGGCGGAGCGGGTGAAGGGTTCCTGCGCCCCTTTGAACTCGCCGATTTGGACGTAATCTCCCTTGACGGAGAATTTGTCCATGAGGCCCTTGAAGAACTGGTTTTGGATGCCGATACCGGGCATGAAGAGTTCGCCGCCTTCGAGGATGACGATGTCGGAAGCGCCGGAGGCGAGGGTGTAGGTGAGGGTGTTGTAGGTGTCGGCGTAGACGAAGACGCGTTTGTTGAGTGGTTTGAAGGTGGCGAGGGTGTCGCGGATTTCGGCGGCTTGGGAGAGGGACATGGAGGCGGCGTGGTTGATGACGATGACGAGTGCGCGGAGGTCTTTGTTGTCGCGGGCGGATTCGAGTCGTTGTAGGAGAGCGAGGAGGGATTCGGATTTTCCGCCGGAGAAGAGCGAGAAGGCGGATGGTTTTTCGGTGACGGGGCCGGAGAGCTCGATGAGGCCGACCTTGGGGAGCGTGTCGATCTCTTTTTGGCGGGCGCGAATTTGTTCGATGAGCTCGGCGGGGGTGGGGCGGCGGGCGGGTGTGGTGGTTGAGGGGGTGGCGGGGGTGGAGGCGGGTTGGGCGAGGGAGGAGGAGGAGGCGAGAAGGAGGGCGGCGAGGGCGAGGGGGAGGGAACGGGCGTGGAGATGAGTTTGCATTTGGGCGGATTCCTTGGTGGGTGGGGGGAGTTGGTTTGGGGGATGGTAGAAGGGGAAGTGGGGTTTGGGGAGAGGTGGGGTGGCGGGTATATTGCGGTGGTCAGCGCGGGGCATGGAGTCGCCGCGGGAAGTTGGGCGGTTGCTGGAAGGTGTTTGCGTGAAATTGAAGCGGAAAAGCGTTGCGGGGGAATGGCGGGTTGGGCGGGGTTTGGCTGTTGCGGGCGGCGCCAACGACGGTTTGCGCGGCGAGTTTCAGGGCAAGATCGCGCGGCAGCCCCATCAGGACGCCCGCATCGGACATCGCTTCAATGACCAGATAA
>JBBRUM010000481.1:0-2942 GCA_038247815.1 Tepidisphaerales bacterium
AAGTACGCTCCCCACACCAGCGCGAACGTCACCCCCATGTGTGCATCCCCTGCAAGAGCATGGCTGTTAAACGTAGGGTTCACCGCCAGCACCGCCGCCGCCCCCACCGCAAACACCCCCGGCACGACCCGCCTCCCCAGGAAAAACCCCCCACCGCCAAAATCGGATTCGCCAGCACCCCCGCCCTCCACCCCAGCGCGGAATACAACGCCCCGATCACCACACTCAGCCCCCCCCGGATACCTTGAAACGTACTTCCCCTCCGGCGTCACCAGCCAGTGAATCCCGATGTACTAGGCGTCGCTCTCCGGCACGAACCACGTGCTCCCCGTCCGCACCATCAAGCTCGCCTGGGCGAAATACCCATTGTCGTCCGGCATGACAATCGCCGGCGCAAACCGCGCACCCAAAAACACCCCATACACCACCACCAGCCCCACAACCGCCACCCAAGCGTCCCTCCCACCCCGCGTACCTTCCGCGACCCCCGCCTCCCCGACCCCCGCGACCGTTGCCTCGCCCATGTCAGCTCTCCCGACACATGTACCCTCGTCACCGTCACCACAACGTAACCCCGTCCCCGTGATTGTCGCCGCCCAAACTCTCGCCCCCCGTTTGCCCACTCCGCCCGCCGGGATAACGTTCCCCATGCTCACCTCCGTCCCCGCCGCCATCGCCCTCCCCGTCGCCATCGCCCTCTTCGCCGCCCTCTCCCTCACCACGATGCTCCTGGCCGCGCCCTTCTCCCACCCCGGCGGCCTCAGCTCTCAAGCCGAACTCGACTTCGTCAAATCCAAAATCCGCGCCGGCGAACAACACTGGAAAGCAGAGTTCGACCGCCTCCTCGCCTCCGGCGACGCCACCGCAACCCCACGACCCCTCACCCACGTCAACTCCGACGACAACAACCGCGACGCCCGCCTCTCAAAAGACGACGCCATCGCCGCCTACTCCCTCGCCCTCCTCTGGTACTTCTCCGGCGACGAAATCCACGCCACCCGCGCCCTGGCCATCCTCAACGCCTGGTCCAACCTCCAAGCCTTCACCGCCGGAAACCAGCAGGACCGCCTCCAAGCCGCATGGGTCGGCGCCAACTTCGCCCACGCAGCCGAAATCATGCGCACACACCCCGCATGGAAACCCGCCGAAATCGCCGCCCTCCAATCCATGCTCCGACGCGCCTTCTACCCCCAACTCTCCACCCCCAGCACCTGGAACGGAAACGTCGACCTCACCCAAATCGAAGCCATGCTCGCCATCGCCGTCTTCAACGACGACCGCAAACTCTTCGACAACGCAATCCTCCGCCTCCGCGCCCGAATCCCCGCCTACTTCTACCTCGCCTCCGACGGCCCCACCCCCAAGCCCATCGCCGGCGACAACGGCGACGTCGTCGCCTTCTGGTTTAAACCCCTGAAATTCGTCGACGGCCTCACACAGGAAACCTGCCGCGACAACGGACACCACGCACAATTCGGCCTCGGATCCGCCCTCCGTGCAGCCGAGATCGCCTGGCACCAAGGCGTCGACGTCTACTCCGAACACCAGCCCCGCCTCACCGCCTCCATGGAACTCCTCGCCCAACAGTTCCTCTCCAACTCCATGAACGGCCTCACCCCCAACAACACCCCCACCCCCAACCGCTTCAATACCTTCGAAATCGGCTACCACCACTACCACACCCGCGCCGGCATCGACCTCCCCCACACCCGCAAACTCATCCTCGAACAAATCCGCCCCCGCTCCCTCCGCGCCGTCTGCAACCTCACCCACGAAACCCTCACCCACGCAGACCTCCCCCCACCCACAAAGTAACCGCGCAAACAATCCCCCCGCCCACGTGCCTACGCATCAACGCATCGCACGGGACGGCATCCAATTTTCACATTCCGACCCAATTCGGAACAGCGCAACAAGCCTAAACCCATCCGCCGGCCGGACACATCACCCTCAAAAAGCCGCCTCTTCAGTCCCGCGTTTCTCGTAAAACAATCTCGCCTCGGCAAGCAACTGCTCCTCACTCGTGTGCTGCGCGTCAATCACCACTTCGCCCACCACCCGCTTCGCCACAGCCGGATACTCCGCCCGCATCACCGACATCAGATGCACCATCGCACTGCTCGCTCCCGTCGAACTCCCAAACACCAGCACATCGCCCACCGTCCCCAGCGCCTTGATCACCGCCGCATAGAATTGCTTCTGCTCCGGCTTGCGCTGCCCGTTCGAATCGTTCTGCACGTAATGCAGGTGCCGGTCGCTGTCCATCGGCTTGATCCGCTTCGCCACCGCCCCGTGCATTTCCGTCGAATAAACCCGTGCCTCACGATGGTCGATCACCACCAGACGGTTGGACTCCCCGTCCACCACCGTCGCCTCCGCCCCAACCTCCTCCGCGTCACGCAGAAAATGCCGCAGCGACATCAGCTCGCCCGCGTCCGTCAGCGACTTGTCCCGCCCACTGTGAAGCACCACCGTCTTCCCCCCGACAGTCACTTTGAGATTGCCGTTCGCCTGCTCCTCCACCTCACCCATCTCTCCCAGCAAACCCCGAATCTCCCGCCAACCAACCTCATGGGACATCGGATGCTGAAACACCGCGTCGTACGTCTTCTTGTGCGCGTGGCTGAGTGCCGTCTTCATTGAAGTTCCTCTTCTTCCCCCGCCCGCTCGATCACTTGGAGGTCTTGCTCTGGCGCTGCGTGTTGTCCGTCGCCGCCGTCACCTTCCGCGACTCCCGGTCAGTCTTGACAGTCCCGTCGGCGGCCGTCGTCTTCCGCTCGCGCACGATTGTCGTCGTTCCCCCGCGCGTCGACGTCGTCTCCGTCTCCACACTCCGACTCCCGTCCGCGTTCTCATACACCGAGTTCACCTCGCGGCTCTTCCCGCCGAACCAACCCGTCTTGTTGCTCTCCGTGTGAGACACCTCCCGCGATCCCCCCGTA
>JBBRUM010000482.1:0-2940 GCA_038247815.1 Tepidisphaerales bacterium
GACCCGCAACTCGTGAACTATTTGCTGGCCAACCCCGAGCGGGCCCGGCTGGACGGGGAGCGGCGGCGGATGACGGTGTGCTTCACGGATCTCGCGGGGTTCACGTCGCTCTCGGAGAAGCTCGGCGAGCAGACGGTGGGGATGCTTAACGAGTATTTCGCGCTGATGGTGCCGCTGGTGCGAAAGCACAAGGGGTACGTAAATAAGCTGCTGGGCGACGGGATGATGTTCTTCTTCAACGCGCCGCAGCCGAATGAACTGCACGCGGCGTCGGCGTTCAACGCGGTGCTGGAGATGCAGCAGGTGATGCAGGATTTCAACCAGGGGCTGGTGGAGCGGGGCTTGCCGACGCTAAAGATGCGGGTGGGGATCACGACGGGGGAGATGATCGCGGGGGATGCCGGGGGCGGAGGGTACAACGACTTTACCGTGCTGGGGGACGTGGTGAACCTGTCGTCGCGCCTCGAGGGGGCGAACAAAGCGTCGGGCACGCTGATCCTCTGCAACCGCGAGTCGCTCGAGGCGGCGGGGGCGGAGTTCCTGTCGCGCCCGGTGGGGGTCCTGCGAGTGGTGGGCAAGACCGAGGGCATCGAAACCTTCGAGGTCATGGCGCGGGTGGAAAACGCCACCGAAAAACAGCGACATCTCGCCCGGCTCACCTCTAACCTGATCCAAGCCTACCAGCGGGCCGACCTCGAATCGTGCACGCGGATCGCCGACCACATCGACGAGGACTTCGGGACGACGAAGATCTCCGATCTGTACCGAAACCTGTGCAACCAGCACATTGTCTCCGGCTTGCCGGTTGGGTTCGACGGAACGATTGTCTTGGAGACGAAATGACCGCCCCCGGTGGCTGGGGCTAGACTCCCCGTCTCGATGACGTCAGCCGAAATGACAACCCCTGCCACCCCGACCCCCCCCACCCTCCGCGCCGTGCTGGCTCCGGGGTTGTTGGCGCTGCGGAGGTACTGGAAGCCGTTTGTGCTGATCCAGTCGGCGGCGCTGGCTTTGGTGGGGGCGTACTTTCTGTTTCCGGCGGTGCGGGAATGGTGTCAGGTGCTGTCGGCGTGGCAGAAGAGTGGCGGGTTGGTCGCGGCGGCGATTGCGGCGGCGGTGGCGGGCGGGGTGCTGCCGGAGATCGCGAAGCTCCTCACCAAGCCCGAGCGAAAGGCGCTTGCCACGCGCGTGCACGACATTGCCTTTAACTGCCTGTTCTTCGGGTTCTCCGGCGTGGTCGTGTACTACTTCTACGCCTACCAAGCCGTACTCTTTGGCGACGATGCAAAGGTGTCAACCGTCGTCAAAAAGGTCATCGTGGACCAGTTCGGATTTTCGATCGTCTGGGCGACGCCGTACGCCCTGTTCATGTTCGCGCTCAAGGGGGCGAGCTACTCCGTCGGTGGCGCACTCCGCGAGCTGTCGCCGGCGAAGCTTGTATACCGCGTACCGTCGATGCTACTGCCGATTTGGGCGTTTTGGATTCCGATGGTGACGATGATCTATGCGCTGCCGGCTGCACTGCAGTTTGCGCTGTTTTCTTTGGCGCTGGCGGCTTGGAGCCTGCTGGTGACGGTTATCGCCGGGCCCGGGCGAGAAGGGGAATCAACACCGCGCCCAGGGCGAGCAGTGACGGCTCGGGGATCGCCGTGATGACAGCGCGGGCCAGCAGGGAATGACCTACGCGGGTGGGGTGAACGCCGTCCCAGTACAGATAAGAATCGGGGTTGGGCACGACCGTCGGCGACGTGAAAGCACGGTCGGTGAAGTTCGAGAGCCCCGTTCCGGCGGGGTTCTGGGCGATCGACTCGAACAAGCCGAAGGTGTCAAAGTAAGTGACGTTGGCGCCCGGGACCGCAGCGGCGACTTGGCCCGGAATCTGGGACAGCTGGGCGTTGAAGGACTGCACCGCCGCGTTGACCACGCCGGAAACCACCGCGCCTTGGGAGCGAATGTCCGGCGTCAGTCCGATCGGCGGCAAGCCGAGGACCACAAACTGCCGGGCACCCTTGAACTGTGCGAGCGCCACGACCGCGTCGCGAATGGAATCGACCAGCGGCGTCGGGCTGGCGGGAAGTGAGCCGGAGAGGTAGTCGTTGCTGCCGATCCAGATCGTCACCAGCGCGTCGGCTGGGATCGCCGGGCCAGTGGCGACGTACCCGGTGACGGTGGAGGCGAAGGACGGGATGGGTTGCCCGAAGAACAGCGCGGTCTGGTTCACGCGTGCCCCGCCGACGCCGAAGTTCGACGCGCCCGGTTGGGGAATCGGCGCGAGCGCCGGCAGGGGCGTGGGCAGGCCGTTCGACTGGGCGATGAGGTCGGTCCAGATCGGCCCGTTGGAGAAGCGGCCATTGAAGTACCCGAAGCCTGGGACAAAGCCGAAGGTGTTAGCTGAGACGTTGCCCGCATCGGAGAGCGAGTCGCCGAAGCTCACGACGCGGCTGAACTGCCCGGCGAAGGCCAGCGGGGACAACGAAGCCGCCACCAAAGCGGCAAAGACACTTGAAGCACGCATGTTCTCTCCTCTGGTTCACCCGGGGAAGCTTGCACTCGACTCAGACAACACTACCGAACCGATCCGCGCCGACCGAGCAGGCCGAGGATCAGTGCCCCGCCCATCAACGATGCCGCGGGAAGGGGAATTGGAGCGGTGCCGGCGAGCAGGAATGCGGGGGCCCGGGTATCGGTATATGGAATCGCTGCACCGAAGAGATCAAAAGACCCCACTACGTTACCAGCCGGGTTCCCGGCCGCATCTGTTCTCCAAAGCCCACCGACGTTCGACGAACCCGAACCGACGAGCCAGTAAGTTGTACCCGGCTGAAGGACCTCCGGCGGTTGGGGAGCAAGCACCGTTGAAAGCGCATATCCGGTGCCTGCCAATGGAAATGCCGTCGACGCCAACGAGAAACTTGCCGTCGGCGTTGCTGTCAAATCCGA
>JBBRUM010000483.1:0-2934 GCA_038247815.1 Tepidisphaerales bacterium
CACAAGCTGGTTTTCCTCGTCGCGCAATCCGAAGCGGCGCGGCCATTCAATCTCTCGCTCGCCCGTACACTCCGCGCAGTCGGAGTGCCGACCGAACTCGACCTCACCGGCAGGTCGTTCAAGGCACAGCTGAAGTCGGCAGACAAGGAACTGGCGACGCACGTTGTCTTCGTCGGCGACAATGAGCTTGCGACCGGCACGGTGGTGCTCAAGGTGTCAGCCAGCCGAGAGCAGACGACGGTGCCCGTTGGAGAGCTGGTCGCCCGGCTGGGGTGAAGGCGTTGCTCGGACTTGGCTGGACTGCGTCGGACGGGAAAGCATGTCCACGGACGGGTACGGAAAAGACCAGACAGAGGGGAAAATTGGTGTTTCTTAGTTTTTCCGGTGTTCTCAGTGGAAGTCCGTGGCCGCGCATTTTCTTTTGGCCAGGTCCCCGCCGGCTCTGATTAGAGGGGACAGGGTTGTTTGAGGAGGTGGTAGCGGAGGAGGGTGAGGGCCATTTTGGCCGAGCGGTCGCGGATCATGTCGCGGTCGCCGGGGAAGAGGAAGGAGCGGGTGGAGGCGACGGTTTCGCCGGCGGGGCTGCGCCAAGAGAGGCCGATGCAGACCGAGCCGACCGGTTTGGCGGGGGTTCCGCCGTCGGGGCCGGCGATTCCGGTGATGGAGAGGGCGAGGTCCGACTCGGAGGCGTCGAGGGCGCCGCGGGCCATGGCGCTGGCGACGGCTTCGGAGACGGCGCCGTGCTGGGCGATGAGATCGGCGCCGACGCCGAGAAGTTGGGTCTTGGCGGCGTTGGCATAGACGACGTAGCCGTGGGTGAAATAGGATGAGGAGCCGGGGGCGTCGGTGAGGAGCTTGGCGAGCAGGCCGCCGGTGCAGCTTTCGGCTGTGGTGATTTTGGCGGTCGATCCGTCGGGTCGTTTTTCGCCGCGGAGCATGCGTGCGACGACCTCGGGGAGAGTTTCTTCATCCTGGCCGTAGATGAGCAGGCCGAGGGCGTCAACGCAGAGGCGTGTGGTGGCGTCGAGCTCCTGTCTGGCGGTGGTGGGGTTGTCGGCGCGTTCGTTGATGCGGAGGGAGACGACGCCGTGGCTGACGGTGGTTCCGACGGAGGGGTTTCGGGTACGGCTCATGAGTCCGCCGTCGACGGCGGCGAGGCGCTGGGCGATGGTGCTTTCGCCGAGGCCGAAGGTGTGCAGCGTGCGCGAGACGATGACCGCGCCTCCGGCGAGCCGGGCGAGTTCGGGCAGTATCGACAGCGTCCACATGGCGAACATCTCCTTGGGTACGCCGGGCATGACAACGACGCGGCAGACCGCGCCGCCGGGGCGTTCGATGGTTGCGGCGATGCCTGGGGCGGTGCCGCAGGTGTTGGGGATGGACCGGGCGCCGCGGGGGAGCTGGGCTTGGACTTGGTTGCGGGGGGGCATGGGTCGTTTGATGGCGTCGAAGAAGCCGCGGATGGTGGCGAGGGCGAGTTGGTCGACGACGAGTTCGACGCCCATTGCGTCGGCGAGGCCCTCGCGGGTGAGGTCGTCCTCGGTGGGGCCGAGGCCACCGCTGATGACGAGGAGGTCGACGTTGGTTGAGGCGTAGCGGACTGCGGCCGCGATCGCCTCGCGCGAGTCGGGGACGGTGACGTGTCCGTTGATGTCGATCCCGACCGCCGCGAGACGATTCGCCAGCCAAGCGGAGTTGGTATCGACCGTTTGGCCGAGGGTTAGTTCGTCGCCGACGGAGAGAATCACACTGGAGAGCATGGCGGGATGATAGGGCCGCGGTGGTGGAAGCTACTTCCTCGGTGTTCCGAGCATCGGCTCGAGGCGGAGCACCGACTCCTTGACGCGGCGCTGGTACTCGGGGGCGAGCTCGGCGCGGCCGTAGCGGATGCGGTAGTAGATGCGCGTCAGGCGGCGGACGGCGTCGTAGGACCCGGAGGGGAGGTGGGCGAGGGTTTGGGAGAACTCGAGGGGCGTGAGGTGCGCCGGGCGGCGGTGGCCACGCTGCTCGAGCAGGCGCAGCAGGTCGTCGTAAAAGCCGAGCTGCCGGGCCAGGCGGATCTTGTCGTCGTCGGGCAGATCACCCAAGCCGATGCGGTTGGCGCGGCGCTTGAGCTTCCACCGCTCCCACGCGAAGTAACCCACCGCGGCTACGCCGCCCATCGCGATGACGGTGATCACCCCGCCGATGAGTTTGGGGCTGATCCACCACGAACCCGGATCCGGGAGGAGGGTGTCCCAGCGGGTCATGCCGCGCTGGGTGCGGATGGCGGTGTTGGTGAGGATGCGTTCGACGCCGGTGGTGAGCGAGTCTCGGCGGTCGCGGTCGTAGGCGACGACGGAGTCGGCCCAGGTGAACTCGAGGTAGTCATAGAAGCGCTTGACGCGGGCGTAGACACCAGTGGCCTCGGTGGGTGTGAACTCTCTTCCGGCGGTGGGGTCGAACTGGTTCCATGTTTCCCAGATAAGTCCGCGCCCACCGCCGCCCGAACCGGGCTCGGTGATCAGTCGGACCTCAGTCCAGGCGTGGGCGTGCGACTGCTTGACGACATATCGGCCGATGAGGTTGTTGAACTCGTCGCACTTGAACCCGGTGACCATGCGTGCGTCGATCCCGAGTGACTGGCAGAGCAGGACCATGGCCCCCGCGAAGTACTCGCAATGGCCGCGCTTGGTCTCGAGAAGGAACTTGACGATGGGGTCTTCGTCGGGGCGGCGGGTGGTGTCGGTAAGGTCAAGGGTGTAGGCGAAGGCGGATTGCAGGTGCCTCTCGAGGTTGGCGGCGATGCGGGCGTCAAGCGGGTGGGGCCGGAAGGCGTCGCCGCGCTGCCGCCAGAGGGGCGTGCCGTCGGCGTCGGTTCCCGAGACCTCGGGGCGGCGGGCGTATTCGACAATGCGCGGGTCGATCCGGGAGGGGGCGGACAGGGCGGTTCGA
>JBBRUM010000484.1:0-2923 GCA_038247815.1 Tepidisphaerales bacterium
ACCGGCTGCGGCGAGAACAACCTCAAGGACGTCGACTTGAGTCTGCCTTTGGGCGGGATCGTGTGCATCACCGGCGTTTCCGGCAGCGGGAAAAGCACGCTGATCAACCAGACGCTGATCCCCGTGCTGCGTCGCAAGCTTTATGGCAGCAAGACCAAGCCCGGGGTCCACAAGGCCCTCGGCCCGATCGGCAAGCTCGACAAGGTGATCGAGATCGACCAAAGCCCCATCGGTCGAACCCCCCGAAGCAACCCCGCGACCTACACCGGCGTGTTCGATGAGATTCGCCAGGTGTTCGCCAAAACGAAGGAAGCCAAGATCCGCGGCTATGAGGGCGGGAGGTTCTCGTTCAACGTCAAGGGCGGGCGGTGCGAGGCGTGTCAGGGGCAGGGGATCAAGACCATCGAGATGCACTTCCTGCCCGACGTGAACGTGCCGTGCGAGGTGTGCAAGGGGTCTCGATACAACGCGGAAACGCTCGAGATCCACTATCGCGGCAAGAGCATCGCCGATGTGCTGGACATGACCGTTGAAGTCGGCCTCGGGTTCTTCGAGAACTTCCCGAAGATCCAGCAACTAATGAGGGCGCTCAACGACGTCGGCTTGGGGTATGTGAAGATCGGCCAGCCGAGCACGCAGCTCTCCGGCGGCGAGGCGCAGCGCGTTAAACTCGCCACCGAGCTCGGCAAGACCTCCACCGGCCACACGCTGTACGTGCTGGACGAACCGACCACCGGCTTGCACTTCGCCGATATCCGCAACCTGCTCGCCGTGCTCGGTCGCCTAGCCGACATGGGCAACACTGTCCTGGTGATCGAGCACAACCTCGACGTGATCAAGTGCGCCGATTGGCTGGTGGATATGGGCCCCGAAGGCGGCGACGGCGGCGGCAGGGTGGTGGCGACGGGCACGCCGGAGGAGGTGGCCAAGGCCAAGGGGAGCTACACGGGCGAGTACCTGAAGAAGTATGTGCGGCCGAGCGTTGTAAAATGAGGGTCGGGGCGTGTCGGCGTCATTCCTACCTTGTCCTAATTTGTGTGTAAGTTAGGACAAGGTGTATGCTTCGAGCATGAAAGCGTTGCCCAAAGCACCTTCGTTGGAAACTCAAAGCATTGACGCCGGCATCCGAATCCTGTCGTCAATGAGGTCCAAGGCAGTCCGGGAGTTCGTCGCGAGGGCGAACCGTGAGTACTACCAGTGGGAGGAAGTACAGCGGCGCGTACCACCCGGAGGGCTAACCACCGAGGAAGCTTGGCATGCAGTCTACTTCTCGCGAATGGCTCGGATTCCTCTTCCCTTTACGGATGGAGTAGGGAAGCCATTTGCCTATTGGTTACCGGACCATGCGTAGCAGGTTCTCCATACTGTCGATCGGCTTGGGGGGGGGACGCTCGGTACCGACCTTGGGATGGGGGATGGGTTTGCGGAGATGAAGGATCGGGTTCTGATTGATTCGCTGATGGAGGAGGCGATCGCGACCAGTCAGATCGAGGGCGCTGTGACCACAGGGAAAGTTGCGAAAGATCTGCTCAGAAGCGGGCGGCCCCCGAGTAGTCGTTCGGAGAGGATGATTGTCAACGGCTTCGAGACGATCCGAATGCTCCATCGAGACCGGTCGCGGGATCTGTCGATCGAGATGCTCCATGAGATTCAAACCAGCATGACGCGAGAGACGCTAGACGACGAAAACCATGCGGGTCGGTTTCGCGGGGACGCTGACAAGGTTCATGTAGTTGATGTGCGGGACAACGAGGTGGTGTTTACCCCTCCGGCGGCGCGGAGTCTCGGAGGTCGACTGAAGAAGCTGATCGAGTTCGCAAACCGGCAGCGCGACACCGACCCGTTCATCCACCCGCTCGTGAAGGCATCGATCCTTCACTTTTGGCTGGCCTACGAACACCCCTATTGCGACGGCAACGGTCGAACCGCGCGGGCGCTGTTCTACTGGTCGATGTTGCGGGACGGGTACTGGTTGTTCGAGTACCTGACGATCTCGCGGATCATCCACAACGCGCCGCGACGGTACTACCGATCGTTCCTCCACGTCCAGCAGGACAACAACGACCTGACGTACTTCCTGATGTTTCAGTTGGACGTGACCCGACGGGCACTCGGACAGTTGCATGATCGTGTGCGGGAGATCTCAGCCGAGCAGCAGCGGATGAGGTCGCTCAGAGTCACTGCGGTACGTGGACTCAACTCCCGCCAGCGAGCACTCTTGGATCACGCACTAAGGCACCCGAATCAGATTTATACGTTTGAATCCCACGGAAGTTCGCATGCCGTCAACAACCAGACCGCGCGTAACGACATGCTCAGTCTTCTTAAACTTGGGCTACTAGACGAGATCGGCGGCAAGCGACCCCGGGAGTTCGCTCCGTCTCCGGAGCTGGAGGCAAAGCTCGGTATCAAGTGACGGCAAACAAGGTCACTACTCCCACTCAATCGTCGCCGGCGGCTTGGTACTGATGTCGTACACAACCCGGCTGACGCCCTTGACCTCGTTGACAATTCGGCTCGACATCGTCGCCAGCACGTTAAATGGCAGTCGCGCCCAGTCGGCCGTCATGAAGTCTTTGCTCTCGACGGCTCGGATGGCGACGACGCTGTCGTAGGTCCGGGCGTCGCCCATGACGCCCACCGTGCCGATGGGGAGGAGCACGGCGAAGACCTGGCTGGTGCTTCGATACAGATTCGCGGCGATGAGCTCCTCGAGCACGATCTCGTCGGCGTCCCTCAGCAGGGACAGACGCGCGGGGGTGATCTCGCCGATGATCCGCACCGCCAAGCCCGGGCCGGGGAACGGGTGCCGCCAGACAATGTGCTCCGGCAAGCCAAGAACCTCGCCCAACGCACGGACCTCGTCCTTGAACAGCTCGCGCAGCGGCTCGACCAGTTCAAAGCCAAGTTGCTCCGGCAATCC
>JBBRUM010000485.1:0-2911 GCA_038247815.1 Tepidisphaerales bacterium
GGCTACGCTCTGCACCAGCCCGCCCGATGGCATCACCCCCGGCGCCCGCTCGTCCACCTCGCCCATCCCCGAGCCTTTTCGCTACATCGCCTCCCGCGTCGGTGCCCCCGCGGGCCGCTCGGACTTCCTCCACGCCGGCTCGCCCTTCGACTACTCCACCCAGTGCGCCCTCTACGTCCACGCCGACCTCCCCGACCCCGCCGACCGCAACTTCCCCCATTACGCCCAGCGGCAGATCCTCCACTACCTCCGCCAAACCAACGGAGGCGCCTTCGTCCTCTTCACCGCCTACAAGTCCCTCCTCGATTTCGCCAACGCCCTCAAACCAGAGCTCGACGCCCTGAACCTCCCTCTCCTCGTCCAAGGCCAAAACGCCCCCCGCAGCCAGCTCCTGGAAACCTTCCGCTCCACCCCCAACGCCGTCCTCTTCGGAACCAGCTCCTTCTGGCAGGGCGTCGACGTACAGGGCGATGCGCTCCGAAACGTCATCATCACCAAACTCCCCTTCGCCGTCCCCGACGAACCCCTCACCGAAGCAAAGCTCGAAGCCATCACCCGCTCCGGTGGCAACGCCTTCATGCAATACTCCCTCCCCGAAGCCGTCATCAAACTAAAACAAGGCTTCGGCCGCCTCATCCGCTCCCGCTCCGACAAAGGCATCGTCGTCATCCTCGACTCGCGCATCGTCACCAAACGCTACGGCCGCCTCTTCCTCGCCTCGCTCCCCCCCTGCAATCTCCAAGTCATCCACCCCCAACCCCCCGACCACTACGACGACCACCACCACCCCGAGTAAAGTCCCCACGCTCACATGCCCCCACCCGGACGTCTTGGCACTGACTGGGACACACTCGGACCGAGCCTTCGCCCCGGAGGCGCTCAAGTTCGCACTCACCCGCCCGGAGTGGACCGTGCTCGTCGGCGCAATCGACGAAAAGCGGCTCGCCACCGCACTAGGCAACGCGCTCCCCAACACGGCGCTGTTGCTGGGCTTGTTCACGCGCTCAGCCGCCGAGGCGGTGCGACGGTCCGACCGGCCGGTGGTCAACGTCGTCGACTCGGCGTTCGTCGCCAACATTCCCACCGTCGCCCCGGACAACCACGCCGCCGGCCGACTCGCCTTCGAGCATCTTCGTGAACGCGGCCTCCGACACTTCGCGTACCTCCCCTGGCCCGCCGGCGCAGACAACCACCTCCGACAAACCGGTTTCCTCGCCGCAGCCGACGACCACGGCCTGCCCTCCGGCACCACCGTCCTTCCCAATGCCATCGGCAAGGGTCAGTGGCTTGACGATATCCGCAACCAAGCAGGCATCTTTTAGGACTTGCTCCGCCCCCACACCGGCCTGCTCTGCTTCGCCGACTGGCTGGCGTCCCCAGCGATGATCGCGCTCCGCCGCGCAGGCCTCTCGATCCCCACCGACGTCGCCGTCGTCGGAATCGGCGACGACGAGCTCCAATGCAACGCCGTCCGATCCACCCTCACCAGCGTCGACCTCAACCCCCTCCGCGTCGGACACGACGCCGCCCAGCTCCTACACCACATCCTCTCCGGAAAACCACCACCTCACGCCCCCATCCCCATCCCCCCGCTCGGCGTCATCGAACGCGGAAGCTCGCAACTCATGGCCTGCGAAGACCCCGACGTCGCCGCCGTACTCTTCATCGAACGACAACTCCTCGCCGGACACCACCCCACCGTCGACGAAGTCTGCGCACACACCCTCGTCCCCAGACGCACACTCGACACCAAATTCCTCCGCCACCTCAACGACACCCCAGCCGACATCGCCGCCCGACACCAACTCCGCCTCGCCCTCCGCCTCCTCGAACGCTCCGACGCCAAACTCCACGAAATCGCCACCCGCACCGGGTTCAGATCCGTCACACTTCTCGCCCGGGCCGTGAAGAAACAAACCGGAAGGAACCTCACCGCCTACCGCCACTGGGCTCGCATTGACCGATAACCCATATCCCCCGCCCGTTTCAGCCAAAAAAGTCGCGCGATCTGCCAAAACAATGCGCATCTGTCCGCGCAAACGTTGTCGGGTCTTTACGCACACCATCCAGTGCGCCCTCCGCAGGCCGACCGTTCGGAACCTGCACGGCGCACACTTCAGGAGAAAAAACCATGCCCGCCATTCACCGTCTCACCGCGTTGACCGTCGCCGCAGCACTCAGCACCACCGCCGCCCGCGCCGCCGTCATTTACAACATCGACAACGAAGTCAACCACGCGGGGTTCACCCAAACCTCGATCTTCAACTTCGATGGCCCCGCCACCAGCTCAGACGACATCGTCGCCGGAGAACTCGTCAAAACCTACAACACCCTCGGAGCCACTTCCTCGTTCGGCCCGGCGTCGGGCGTCTTCCGTCTCACCATCCAACGCTTCGGCCGCATCAACGACGCCACCGACGCAACCCTCTCCAACTACGAACTTTCGTTCAACGCCCGCGCCGCCGGTTTGGTCGGTGCGACCGCCGCGGTCACGCTCTCCGTCGACCTCGGCACGTTCGGCTCCAACCCCGTTTACTTCCAACGCAGCATCGGCCTCACGTCGGCCAATCAGCTCTTCACTTTCAACCTCGCCGACCTGCCTCGCGTCGGCGGCAACAACGCCGCGACGGTTGACACGTTCAATTCCGGCGGCATCGAAGTTCGCCTCAACACCGGCTTCCCCGTCGCCGGTGCCGAGGAGTCCTTCGGCCTGGATAACGGCAAACAGTACGTCATCGCCAACATCACCATCCAGACCGCCGCCATCCCCGAGCTCGCCGCGCTCGGCTAGCTCGCCGCCGGCCTCGTTCCCCTCCTTCGTCGTCGCCGGTAAATCACGACTTTCAGAACCCCTTGTCCCCACGATCGGTTCGGCCGGCCGCCTCGAGCACCGGCCGAACTTTTTTTGCCC
>JBBRUM010000486.1:0-2896 GCA_038247815.1 Tepidisphaerales bacterium
CCCACACACCCCCGCGCCCCCACCTACCCCACACCCTTTCCCCTCAAGTAGCCAACCCCCCCAACCCGACCTAAACTTTCGCCCCCGTTCCCAAAACCGGCTCGCCCACACCCGGCCGATAACGACCGCAGACCCCCGGAGAGGTGGCAGAGCGGCTGAACGCGCCGGTTTCGAAAACCGGTTAACCGAAAGGTTCCGGGAGTTCGAATCTCCCCCTCTCCGCTTCAAAATCGCCTGTCACCCTAACTTCAGTGGTGACAGGCGGTTGCGTTTGAAAAGTGGCCGCAGAAGGTGGGGTTGGACCACTTCTGGCCCACTCCGTACCGGACTGGACCGGACTCGGCTGGACGGTCGGGTCGGTCGGGTCGGTCCGGTCGGGTGCGGTTAGACCGATGTCGGCATGCTGGTCGGGCCCGGTTTCGGGCGCGGGGGTGAGTGGGAATCGGGATGTGTGCACCGACGTGGATTGAGGGGTGTCGGTGGACGTTGACGACGCGGGGGTGAAGGACTCTGGTGCATTCATATCTTTGCCTTGCTCCGGTTGGAGCGGGGTTGGGGGAACTGGGGTGATGGGTTTCGAAACGATTGGGTAAGTGGACGCGGGATCATTTTCTCGTTGTTGGGGGTGGTTGGAGTTGTTCATGCGGCATCCTCGTGGGGTTGGGGTTGGGGTTCGGACTCGGAGACGGTGGTGGGGGTGGTCATATTGTTTGTGGCGATGAGCGCGGTGGGGACGGTGGTGGGGGTGGCGATGGTTTCGGGTTTTTGGAACGGCAGGGTTCTCATGAGTTTCTGGGACGTCTCATCTTCGATCCTGATGTAGGTGGCCCGGACGGCGTTGCCGTGGCTGTGGCCCATCCAACTATCGGCATAGCTGTTGTCGACGGCGGCTTTGGCGGCTTCGGTTCGGAAGAAGTGCCGCAAGCCGTGGATGACGAGGCCTCGTTCCTTGCGGCCGGTGAGTATCCCCAGCCCCCTCGATAGTGTCGCGAGGTGGGCGTTGATGGTGCGATAGTTGAGCCGTTGGCCGCCCTTGGGGTGCTCAGGGCAGACCGGACCGCGGAAGAATTGATCCGGGCCGGTCCGAAAATTCCGGCCGTAGTTCGTCAGCACGGTCATCAGTCGGGGGTGCATGGGGACTTTGCGGTTCGTGCCGTTTTTGGTGAGGAAGTCGGACCGGTTGACGACACCGAGCCAGCCGCCTTCGAAGTCGACATCCACCGGTCGCAGGGCCACCACTTCGCCGATGCGAAGGCCGCTGAAGGCGCTGACCGCCAGCAGGGTGGGGAGTATGCACTGGAGATACGAAGCGCCGGGTTTGGCGGCTTGGAGTTCGGCCGCGGCGATGAGACGATTGACCTGGTCGACGGTGGGCGTGAGATACTCGACCTGGGGCGGGGGGGCGACCTTGCAGGAGCGAAGCGGGTTTTTCGTGAGGAAGTCCTTTTCCACGCACCAGTTGAAAAATGTCTTGCTCTGCATGGTTTCAAATGCGAGGGTCTTGGGGGCTCTGCCCTCTTTGACACGGTCGGCGCGGTAGCGGTCGAAGAGTGCGCTGGTGACTGCGTCGAGTCGGATGGCGCCGTGGTCGTGGCAGAAGTCAATGAGATTGCGCAGCAGACCGCTGTACTTCACCAGGGACTTTTTTCTGAGTCCGTCGGCGGTCTTGGCGGTGAGATACTCCTCGACGGCGGCTTGCAGGGTGCGCTTCGCGGTGACTTCGGGGAGATCACCGCGGGTGAGCTGACTGTTGAGGTCGGCGGCGGCGATCTCGGCTTGTTGTTTATTGACCCTGCCGAGGGAGCGTCGCACGGTACAGCGTCCGTTGTAATAACGCAGGGTCCAATTTCCGGACTGGCCACGGCGGAACGCTTTGACGCGTCCGACGTCGATATCAGATGAGGATCGGGAACGTTTCTTATTCATATATGCAGTGGTCCATGGTTAACGTTGAAGGAGAAGGTTTAGACGGAGTTGGCGTGGATGAGGTCCAGACCCTTGTCGCGCATGATCAGGAGCTTGCCCGGAGTCCGGAAAAGGGCGCCGTCGAGAAGGCCCTGCTTGATCCAGCCGTAAACGGTCGATTTGGCGGCACAAACGAGCTTGGCGAAGTCGGCGACGGTGAGCAGGATCCCTGGGGCCGCGGCGTCGCCAAGGCTTGAGAACAAGCCGGCGCTAACAGACTGCTTCGAGCGGGAGGATTTGGACATATTTTCTTTGGTTCCTGGGGAACCGGTGGGGGGTACAGGTTTTCGGCGGCGGCCCCGGGGGGGAGCGGCGGCTTCCGCGAAGTGCTCGGGCGGCGACGATGTCGATTCGGATGGTTCTGCGTGTTGTTGCGGCCGGCGATTCATCTGGGTCAGTCCTCCGTGGGGCTGATTCAGTGATACCGAGTTGGAGACAGCGTGACGGCGGGAAATTTTTCGGCCGCGAGCTCCACCGTCGCGTCCGAGCAAGTCGTCGGCGCGGCTGCCATCGGTTTGGGTGGAGACTGCCGGTGAGTCGGCACCCTCGACGGGGGTCAGGGGTGACGACGTTGGCGGGGACGACAGCGCCGTGGGCGGCGCTGTGGACGGCGCTGTAGATGTCGATGTCGGGGACGACAGTGACATCAGTTCTGCGATTTGTTGCGACGTTCGATTCATGCTGAGTTAGACCTCCTTGGGGGCTAATTCAGTGATACCCCAACGGAGACGGCGTGACGGTCCGCGTCGGCCGGGGAGGAATCTTTTCTCTATTTCCAGCGATGCAATCGATTGTATTTATAATTCTTCCGATTTTCTCGCGGCGGAACAAAACCGTGTGCGAAAAGATGAAACAACTTGTTGCGTCGTCTTTTGGGGTCGCGGCGGCAACTAGGGAAGCGACTTCGGTCGAGGTTTATGGTGCAGGTATC
>JBBRUM010000487.1:0-2884 GCA_038247815.1 Tepidisphaerales bacterium
GCAAGTGACCATAGCCCACTTCACCACCGAAGACCTCACCGCCGCCCGCCACACCACCGACCTGCCGAACCGGGCGGAGCTGTACGTGTACCTCGACGCAGCCCACATGGGCGTGGGCGGAGACATCGGCTGGGGACGCGCGGTGCGAAGCGAGTATTTGGTGCGCCCGACGCCTCGAAGGTTTTCGATGACGCTGATGTAACCGGGCGACGTCGAGATCAGCGTCCGTCGAAGCGTCCGCGGATTCCATCGTCAAGCTTGTTAATGCTCCAGCCCCCGGCGGATACGCGTTCGACGTGGCCATCGAAGAACGCGGCGTTGGAAGACTTTCCGTGTCGGTTCTCCGCGATGCGGGGCGCCGGGCCACCTGGCAAATGCGATTCGTGCCAGATGGTCAACTCGGGTTCGAAATAGAGGTCGCCCAACGGCCATCGCTGATGGCCAATCCGATCCGCAGCCTCGACCAACATGGCGACCCCCGAAGCGTTCCGAATCGAGCCCCACGCGACGGGCGGGGAACGCCGCCAGTTCGGAGCTAAATCTACAGCCATCGCATTCATGAGGTAGTGCGTGGAAGGCATTGGATCGATTCTGGGATGGTCCGGACACTTCAGAACCCGAACCGAAGCCAGCTCCGGCCACTGCCAGTCCCGGCGTCCGAGCAAAGTGTTGCCAACCACCTCAACCCAAAGCGGATCACTCGTGTTAAAGTCGATTGCGCCGCGCGGGATACGACCTTTCCCCTCGGTTTGAACGTAGCTCAATAAAGCCGTCCCGACCTGCCGAAGATTTGAGGCACATTGGGCCGACCGCGCGTTCCTCTGCACAACGCGAATGACTGGAATCAGAATCCCGATGAGGACGCCGACGATCACAATCACGACAAGTAGTTCCACCAGCGTGAAACCCCCGCCCGATCCCAGCACCAATGACGAACCCTGCGACCGCGAAACCTCCACGGATCGCACTACCGGGTCGGGAGACCACCATCGCCGTGCAGCCACCACAACCAAGACGGAGTCAACGACCACCATAACCCACAACGACTGGACAGGTGTCAACCAGCCAGTGGCTCGCCCAAAGTACCCGCAGGGACGAGGTTGTTCACTCATCAACTCAGCAACAACGTGCCCGAGAAACAACGACGCCAACAACAAGATCAGCAGGGCAAACTGACGCCCCAAATAACCGGAGACGGCCAAGACTCCGACCACCATTTCGACGCCAGCGACGAAAATATAGAGCGGCTCGGATCGGTTCAAAAGCTCCCAAAGTAGTTCGCCATCGGCTGGAATGCCCGTTAAGACGGCCCACAACTTTGCAGCTCCCGCTGTCGCGAAGATTGCACCAACAAGGCATCTGAACAAGAGGTGCGCAGGCATGGGGTCCGCCTCACTGACTCTCAGAGTCGCCGCACGCTTCTATCGCGCCGGCTTGAATTCATTGGGGTCGGAAACGACTTTGACGCCCGAGGAGGTTGGTTTTGGACCGGCAAGGTTCAGCACCTGATCCAACCATCGATTGGTATGCGGCCCTACCGCGGCTGCGCGCATCTCTTTCACCAAGGATTCGATGTCGCGTACGGCAACGGGATTGGCCCTGGCTTTTTCGAGGCAAGCATATCGCCACAACATTTCCGCAAAAATCAACTGCTCGCTCGGATAGCCTTTCCAGTTTTTCCATCCCTCGGAAACTGCGTCCAGCAACTTCTTTCGCTCACCAACCGCGTGCATTTTCTTGTCGTCCATGAGCACGTCAAACGCCTGTGATGCCTCGATCAACTGGGGCCCGAGAGGGGGACGACTTCGAACGTCATCACTCAATTTCTTGAGTCGTCCGCGCGTTTCATCACCGAGTTGGAGCAACACGTCTCTATCGTCGTCCTTGAGCATCTTCATCAGCACACCCGGACCAGTCGGATACCCGTCGTGGGCCGCCAACCCGAACGCCAACCTCCCCAGTTTCGATGCTTGTTCGCGATCCGTCGCTTGCAGCTTTTTCGCCTGACGCCAAATTTCTCGGTAAATGGCGAGTCTCGCCGAGTAGTGACCCTCCCCCCAGCTGGCGTTCTTTTCAAATCCCAACGGATTCGCAACCGAAACTAAAGACAGGATTCTTTCGTCGATCAGCCCTGGTTTGACCCCTTTGGCAACCGCAGACGAAAGGCGACCCACCCACGGATCAAGACTCGCTTGGGGGCCCCCAAGAGTCTTTAGGTACTCATCGCAAACTTCGTTCCAAGCTGCCAACAACGACCGGTCTGAACCAGCGAGCCACGGGAGCGACTGAACCGCATCGTTTAGGTTTTCAAACGACGGCGACTCTGCACTCCGGCGGAAGTGACCCTGGGCGTTTCCCGCCAAGAATCCAATCACGCCGGCACAACAAAAACACAGATGAAGGTGGTGATTCATTTTTATGCCCTCCACCCCTGCTGACGCGACCCATGTGTCCGAGCAATAGCGTATGAATGATTTTCGTCAAGGTTCGTGAAGAGCATCAAACTCGACTCTTATCGAACTTGAAGATCATCAATCCGGAAGGGGCCGATCTTTTATAAAACACGGTTTATAGCCTGCAGAGTTTAGTACGATAACCAACCCGTGACACTCGTCTCCGGGACTGTTGATCACGATAAATCGCTCGTAACCACCTGCGAATGGACATGCCCAACAAACTATTTCTCCGGTCCCCCAATTACAACCGTCGGGAATGTTCAATCCCACCCTGTACTCGCATGCCCTTAAAACCCATACTCCCGGGGTTGCGTATGCTTTACGAACGAGCCCCGATCCAAAGGTCATCGCGAACCCAATCATTCCCACTGCAACGGCAACTAAGTACCGATTCGATCTGGGAAGGACTTGAGCTAAGTTGAACTGAA
>JBBRUM010000488.1:0-2881 GCA_038247815.1 Tepidisphaerales bacterium
ATGTTCATGCTCAACAAGCTGCCCTGCCTGTACAACCCGCTGTTCAAGTCGGAACGGTTTAAGAGGGCGTCGGACGACCGGTTCTTCGTCGTGATCGACTCTGCCGACCCCAAGTTCGACGAGGTCGGCACGCCGCGGTTCCTCCAGTCCCTCAAACCCGTCGCCGTCGAGCAAGTCATCGACTGATCACGTCCCGCCCAACGTCTTCCCGAACATCTTCCCGAACGCCCCAAAAAGAGACCCGACATGAGCACGACCCCCAACAACCTGTCCGGCGGACCCCTCGCCGAACTGCGACTACGCAAGCCGCCCTTTTTCATGGTCTCGCTCGTGCTCATCGCGAGCACGGTCACACTCCTCCCCTTCGCCTACGCGTTCCGCGCACGCGTATCCACCTCTACCGACCCACGGATCCACCTTATCCAGGACATGGGCAACCAGCCCAAGTACGGCCCGCAGAAGGCCTCCACCGTTTTCGCCGACGGCCGGGCAGACCGCCCCGTCATCGAAGGCACCGTCTCCCGCGCCGCCGTACTCGGGGATGATCACTACTCCTCCGGATTTACCAAAGACGCCACGGGCAAGGTCACGTTCTTCGAGGGCTATCCCAAACGCATCACCGTCAACGCCCGCCTCCTCGAGCGCGGAAAGCAGCGATACGCCATTTACTGCTCCTCTTGCCACGGGATGGACGGCTTGGGTTTGGGTATCGTCCATGCCCGGGCGACGGAGCTTGTCGAGCCCAAGTGGGTGCCGCCGGCGAACCTGCACACCACGACGGTGATCGGTCGCCAAGAGGGGCATTTGTATAACACGATCAACGTTGGAATTCGGAACATGGCAGGCTTGGGCGGCCAGATCACCGTTGACGACCGCTGGGCGATCGTCGCCTACGTCCGGGCCTTGCAACTCGCCCAGGACGCCCCCGCCAACCTCCTCACCGACGAACAGCGGCGGATGGCCAAGTAGTCGCTCGCCAAGTACTCACACTCGCACTGAACCCCGCCCTTTAACCAACCCCAAAGACCTATGGCTCACTCGCACGGAAAAACTTCGGAAGAAAAGCTTGAGCTGGGACCGGGGGCGAACAAGTTGTTTGTCGTCAGTCTGGTCGTCGGCTTGATCGGACTCGCGGTGGCCTTCGGAACGTCGATGATGACGGACCTGGGAGTCCGCCGGTTTTACTTCGCATACCTGATCGCGTTCGCGTTTTTCATGTCGTTCCCGGTGGGCGGGCTGTTCTTCGTCCTGTTGCAGTACTGCGTCCGGGCGGGGTGGTCGGTGAACATCCGCCGCGTTCCCGAAGCCTTCGCCCGCACGTTTCCGCTGTTTCTCGTATTGGCGATTCCTCTGCTGTTCTCGATCGTTAAGTACGACGGCGCCCTGTACCGCTGGGCCCAGCCGGTCGAGGCCACCCACGGTGGGTCAGCTCATGGCGGTGCGGGTCATGGCGGTGAGTCTCACGGGAGCGCATCGAACGCCGCCGCTGGAGACGGGTCTAAGGCTCTGGCAGCCGGCACGCACTCGGCTGGCAGCAACCGCTCGGTACACCCCACCGGCGAACTCACCTCCCCCGGTGCCCCCGCCGTCGGTTGGGCACCGTACTTGCACGACTCTTTCAAGACCCCCCTCTATGCACTCCCCCGTTCCGGGGATCCCAATGCCTACCAATTCGGCGACCCACTGCCGATCACAGCCGATGGTCGGCCTCTGCCGATCGACACTTACCTCGTTGCCCCGAAGAAAGACCATCCACTGCTCCTCGGCAAGTGGGGAGTGATCGCCCGGATATTCGGGTTCTTGGCGATTTTCTCGCTGATTGCTTATTGGTACTCGAGCAAATCTCGGAAGCAAGACACCACCGGGGACGTGGGAATCACAGATACACTCAGCGTCCGTGCGGCACCGATGCTGGTGATTTTTGGGGTCGGCGTGACTTCGTTGGCGTCTGACTTGCTCATGAGCTTGGACCCGGCGTGGTACTCGACGATGTATGGCCCCTATTACTTCGCGGGGAGCGCGATTTCGGTGATGGCAGGCACGATTATCGTGCTCAAGATTTTGCAATTCTGCGGATATCTGAAGGGTTCGGTGAACAACGACCATTTTCACGATTTGAGCAAGTTTCAGTTCGCCTTCACGTTCTTCTGGGGTTATTTGGCGTTTTCCCAGTTCATGTTGTTGTGGTACGCGTCTTTGCCCGAGACGGCGTACTGGTTGGCGCGGCGTGGGGCGTCAACGGCTGAGACGCATTTGGAGACGTTCGGCGGATTCACGGTTGTCAGCTTGGCATTACTCTTCGGGAAGCTGCTGATTCCATTTGCTGGTTTGTTGTCGAGGCACGTCAAGAGGAATCCGTTTGGGCAGTTGTTCTGGGCGGTGTGGATTTTGTGTTTCCATGCGTTGGACATTTACTGGCTGGTCATGCCCGAGCTGACGGGTCGGGTCATGGTGGGGATTCCGGAGTTTGCGGCGTTGGTGGGTGTGGGCGGGTTGTTTGTGGGGTTTGTCGCCAAGAATCTTGCGAGTGCGAAGTTGCGGCCGGTGAAGGATCCGCGGGCACCGGAGTCGTTGGCGTTCCAACAAATGTTTTGATGTTTCACATGTTCCGGCGCGCTTGAAAGGGTCTTGGGGTCAACGATCTGACGAAGAGAAGAAGGTGACGACATGCTCAAAGAAGACATTAATATCCCGCTTGTTTTGACCATTGGCGCCATTTCGTCGGTGCTGTTGGTGGTGATTCTCATCGGCGTTCATGCGTGGTTCCTTTGGGAGTATCGCGGGGAGACGGATCGGAAGTGGGCGGGGGTGACGAGCACGCGTGTCGTGGAGCTCAAGGCGACGCAGGCGGATTCGCTGAAGGTGTTTGGCAAGGCTGACC
>JBBRUM010000489.1:0-2862 GCA_038247815.1 Tepidisphaerales bacterium
GTCGAGCCCGGGTGCAACAGCACCACCGCAGTCTCGCCGATGTGCGGAAATTGCCCGAGCACCTCGGCCCGGGGCGCAGCCAGCCGTGTAATCCGCTCCACACCGGGGGCGCCGACAATGTGCACCGTGCGCGGGTCCTGTCCCAACCGAAGCAGCCGTTCGGCTGAATCGGCCGACGCGGCCAAGTGCAAATGGGCCAGTTGCGAAATCGCGTGCCGCAGCGCGTCGTCAAGCTGCCCCTCGGCGCGGTCCCCACCATGGATGTGGGCCAGCGGAAGGTGCGACAGATGCGCCGCCGCAGCGGCTGCGAACGCCTCGACGCGATCACCCAGCACCACCACCCCCTCCGTCCCGAGCTTGCGATACATGGCGGCGAGTCGTGCGCCGGCTGTGAGCGTGATCTCCGAAAGGTGCGACACATCACGGTGCTCCGGCCAAGCCACCGTCGCATCCGGGGCGAACCCCGCCGCCGTAAACGCCGCCAATCTTCCCCCGTGCGCCGGCAACCGCGAAAGGTGCATCCCCGTTGCCACCACCGAAAGCCTGAGCTTCGGGTGCGCCCGGATCGCCGCCAGCGTGGGTAGCAGCAGGTTCAGGTCCGCCCGCGTGCCGGAAACAAATGTGATGTGACGGCGTGGTGGTCTCATGGCAAAAAGTGTTCCGGCGTGAGCATCGTTCCCACCGGCAGCGACTGTTTCGCTCGACGCGACACGAACCGCCCGGCTAAGTTCGGCGGAATCCCCGTCCCCGGCCGCTGCGTCGTGAGGTGCCCAGCCGTAAGCGCCTCCCCCCGCTCCAGCGGCAACGCGAGCACCAACGACTGCCGCGACACCCGCCGCACATCTCCCTCGACATCGAGCAGCCGCTTGTGCCCTTTGCCGCGCAGCGTCTCCGCCAATCGCACCATTCGCACATACTCCGCAAACTGCCCCGGGTCCGAAGAAGCCGCGTGATCCGGTCCGACCGCCGCGGTGTCATACGTCAGATGCCGCTCGAGCAGCACCGCCCCCGCCGCCACCGCGCACGCCCCCGCCAACAGCGACGGCGCGTGGTCCGAATAACCCACCCGCTCCCCGAACCGCCCGATCAAGTCGCGGATAAACCCCAGATGCGCTAAAGCGTCCGGCGCCGGATACGCCGACACGCAATGCAAGTAATGCGCCCGAACCCCCAACGCCCCCAGAAACGCGTCCGTCTCCACGACCTCCTCCAGCGTGGCCGCTCCCGTCGACACCAGCAGCGGCAACCCCGCCCGCGCCGCCTCGCCAAGTAAAATGTGGTTCACCACATCCGGCGACGCAATCTTTATCGCATCCAGCCCCAGCCGCCCGCACACCGCCACGTCCGATGGCGAAAATGGCGTCGCAACCGTCAGCATCCCCAGCGACCGCGCATACCCCATCACCCGCCCCAACTCCGCCTCCCCCAACTCATACCGTCGCAGCAAATCCGCCGACGACCCCGCATCCGTCGTCGACTTCTGATAATCCGCCAGAATCCCCTCCCCGTGCACCAACGTCGCCGACCGAAACACCTGCAACTTCACCCCGTCCGCCCCCGCCCCCCGCGCAGCCGACACCAACTCCATCGCCCGCTCGACCCGCCCATCGTGGTTCACCCCAATCTCCGCCACCACCACCACCGGCAAGTCCGACCCGAGATTAAGCTGTTTACGGTTCATTCGGCTCACCACAGAGGCACAAAGACACGGAGAAAGACGCAGACAGATCAAAGAAATTCATTGTACGGACAACATCGGTCTTATTTAATGTTATTGCATTCCTCTTGGCTTCTGAGATTCCCCCCGATCCCTCAGCGTAGCCTCGGCCAACAGCAGATCACGGCGCGAGTCCACCTCGATCGCGTCGCCCTGGGACACCTCAAAGCCGCGGCGGTCCGAGCCGAAAAACGCGTGCGGGTTGTCCCGGTGCCGCCGCGCCTGCTCCATGATCGCACGCGTCGACGCAACCACCGCCCCGTCGTGCAGCCACAGCGGCTGAAGGTCCTGCCGCCTATGCACCGACCCCGCGTGCAGCGGCGAAACATGATTCTCCCGCAAAATCGCCATCCACTGCGGATGCCACTTCCCCACCGGCGTAAACGACCGCACCGAATCCGCCGTCGTCGCTGCCAGAAGCTCCAGAGCCCTGTCGATGCACCCCTCCGGCCGCACCGGCACGTTCCCGTAAATCGTCACCACCGCATCAATGTGCGCCACCCCCGGCAACCCCTGCACCTCGTCCAGCGCGTGCAGCAACACGTCCTGCACCGACGCCTCACCCGTCGCCAGCTCAGCCGGTCTCCGCACGGTTCCAAACCCCGCCCCCTCAGCCAGCGCCAGTATCCCCGCATCATCCGACGACACCACACAATGCGTCAGCCGCCTGGCCGCCCGCGCGTGGTCAAACGTGTACGCAATCACCGGCCTGCCAAGCAAAGGCAACAAGTGCTTGCCCGGAAGCCCCTGCGAACCGCCGCGAGCGAGAATGATTCCTAATGACGTCATGGGGAAGTGGTGGGTCGAGGGTAGTGGGTCGGGGGTAGTGGGTTACTCTACGGTCGGTGCCAGTCGGTGCATTGCGTGCAATCGGCCGGCAATGAGTGCGAACCGCCCCCGTTCGTCGCATGCGCCAGGCGAAGTGGCGCGAGCCCCTCCGTCCAAAGCTGCCGCAGCGGAGTCGTGCGGGCGCTCGCCCCCGGAAACGCAGGCCCCGTCGTCAATTCGCACGCGGGCATCGAAAGGTCCGGCAACAGCGTCATCCGCGTCCGCAGCCGCCGGCACGGCCGCCGCGTCGTCGGCGACATCTCCGCCACCGCAAGCTCCGCCACCGCGCCCGCAAAGGTCGATGGCCCATCGATCAC
>JBBRUM010000490.1:0-2857 GCA_038247815.1 Tepidisphaerales bacterium
AAGATTTGCGCGGAGATCAAGGCGACGGGGTTTGACGCGCTGGAACTGTGGATTGCGCACTGCCACCCGAGCAAGGTCACGGTCGAGGGGGCGAAGGTTCGCCGCAAGATCGCAGCCGACCACGGGCTGTCGGTTGACGCGCTGGCGTGTGCGTACACCAGGGACCACCTCGCGGTGGCCGAAGCGCTGGGGGTGTCGTGCATCAACGGGGGCTTGTGGGGGACGGACCTTGCGTCGGTGAAGGAGCTCGTGAAGGCGAGTTCGGTGGCGTACAACTACGAGAACCACCCGGAGAAGACGCCTAGGGAGATTCTGCAGCGGATCGAGGGGGGGAGCGAGAAGATCGGCGTCGCGCTGGACACGGGGTGGATCGGGATCTCGGGGCTGGTGGAGGCGGCGGAGTTCATTGATGTACTCGGGGGGCTGCTGCGGCACGTGCACTTGAAGGACGTGGAGAAGCGGGGGAGCCACAGCACCGTCAAGCTGGGGACGGGGTGCGTGGGGATCGAGGGGGTGATTGCGCGAATGAAGGCCGGAGGGTACGCGGGGATGTGGAGCTGGGAGGACGAGCCGGAGGCGCGGAACCCGACGCTGATCGCGGCGGAGATGCGGGAGTACATCTCGGCGCGGCTGTAGGGGGGGTGCAGTGCGAGGGTGTGGGGGCGGGGTTCAGCCCTTCATGCCGGTGAGCGTGACGCCTTCGATAAAGTACTTCTGGGCGGCGAAGAAGACGAGGATCACGGGGACAGTCATCAGCAGGCTGGCGGCCATGGTGATCGTCGGGTTGTTCGATACTTGCACGGAGAATGCGTACAAGCCGAATGCGAGGGGGTAGAGACGCTGGTCGGCGATGTAAATCAGGGGGCCGAGGAAGTCGTTCCATGTGCCGATGAAGGTGAAGATTGCGATGGCGGCGAGGGAGGGCTTGACGAGGGGGAGGATGACGTGCCAGTAGATCCGGAGGAAGCCGCAGCCGTCGATGCGGGCGGCGTCTTCGAGATCGCGGGGGATGCCTTTCATGAACTGACGCAACAGGAAGATGAAAAAGGCGTTTCCGAACGCCGCGCCCAGCCAGAGGGGCGAGAGCGTGTCGTACGCGCCGAGGCCCTTCCAGATCAGGAAGTGCGGAATCATCGTCACCTGCGAGGGGATCATCATGGTGGCGAGCATGAGCAGGAAGCAGAACTCGCGACCGGGCCAGTTGATCCGGGCAAAGGCGTAGGCGACAAGCGAGCTGAACAAAAGGGTCAGCACGATGTTGGCCAGGACGAGGAAAAGCGACACGCGCAGATAGCGCATGAAGGGGATTTGGTCGAGGACGCGCTGGTAGTTGAGGGCGATCTTGGAGTATCCGGCGGCGAGCTCCGAGGCGCGGGAGACGGTGAGGGTGATGCGGGCGTCTCTTCCGGTGACGGAGGAGGTTCCGGTGTCTTGGAGGATCACCCAGGTTTTGTTCTTGGTGGAGTTGTCATCCCCGGAGGGGAAGCGCCACGTGAAGGTCTGCCAGAGCTCGTTGGCGAGGACGGACTTTCGCACGCCGGTGTGGGTTCGGCCGTTGACCTCGAGAGTCACGGTGAGGTCGTGCCAGGTGTCGTCGGGGCGGAGGCGGATTTGAATGCGTTCGAGTTCGGGGCCGTCGAAGGGCAGTTGGGCGTTGGCGGCGAGGGCGAATTGGTCGCCTTTGGAGAAGTCGTAAGTAACGCGCGAAACTTGGACGCCGCCGACGCTGTCGTCGGTGAGCCGGGCGACGGAGTTGTTGGCGTTGGCCCAGCGCGCCGACGGGGAGATTTCGGGGAGCAGTTCGACGTCCATAAGTTCTCTGCTGCGGACGCGAATCGGGCCGATGAGGAGTTGTCGTTGGAGTCGGTCGGAGAGTTCCTGGAGGCGCTGGGGCGTGAGGTCGGTGGCGGCGAACGCGAGCAAACCGGGGGTTCTTTCGTCGAACAGCCCCGCGGGGGCTCGCGATTCGAGGCTGAAAAGGGCCTCCTCGGCGACGGGGGCGACGGCCTCCGGAGGAAGTAGCGGCAGGCGTTCCCTGACGAGGTCGCGGAGCTTGGGGAGGACTTCGGCTTGGAGTGTGGCCGAACCGGGGAGGGCGGTGAGGCGTCGGTCTTCGTAGTACGGGCTTTGGGCGCGGGGGAGGGGCTGCTGCGGCAGGACGCGGAGCTCAGGCGTGAACAGCTCACGGTCGACCTTCATGCTGCTCGAAGCCATCCACACAAAGGGAAACGAGAAAATCAACGAGCCGACGATGAGGGTCAGGTAGATCGCGACTCGGGAAAGGGCGGGACGTTTCATGGGTGTTCTAGTTTGGGGGTTTCGGGGCACTTAGGTGCTTCAGGCGAGGGGCTTCCGCTGTTTAGTCGGACGCCCGTCAATCGGACTCGTAGTGAACCCACCGCTTGGACCCTTTAAGCTGGAAGACCGTGAGGATCAGCACGATGATGAACAGCACCCACGCCATTGCGCTGGCGTAGCCCATGTTGCCGTAGCGGAACGCGTGGTTGAACAGGTGGTAAACGTAAAAGAGCGTCGAGTTCACCGGGCCGCCCTGGGTCATGATGAACGCCTGGCCGAAGATCTGGAACGTACCGATCATGCCCATGATGAGGTTGAAGAAGATGTAGGGGGTGAGTTGGGGGATGGTGATGTGGATGAACTGCTGAATTGTCGATGCTCCGTCGACTTCGGCGGCTTCGTAAAGGCTGCCGGGGATGGACTTCAAGCCCGCCAGCCAAATGATCATTCCGCCGCCGGCGCTCCAGAGGCCCATGATGATCAGCGCAGGCTTGGACCAGCTCGAATCCTGCAGCCAGCTCGGGCCGGTAAGCCCGATCGAGGCGAGCATCATGTTAAT
>JBBRUM010000491.1:0-2827 GCA_038247815.1 Tepidisphaerales bacterium
GCCCTCTCCGACCTTTCCACCTCTCGCGTCCTCTCGCCCCAGCGGGCCACCCCCGGTTACAATCCCGCCATGCGCATGAAGCTCACCCGCAAGGAGTCGATCTACGAGGGAAAGAAGTGCCGCTTCGAGGTCCACCACCTCGAAAACCCCGAGACCGGGAAAAAGCACACCCGCGAGGTCGTCGTGCACCCCGGCGCGGTCATCATCCTCCCCATCACCGCCGACAACCACGTCCTGCTCATCCGCAACCGCCGCTACGCCGTCGACGAAGTGCTGCTCGAACTCCCCGCCGGCACGATCGACAACGGCGAACCGCCCATCAATTGCGCCGGGAGGGAGCTTCTCGAAGAGTGCGGCTACCTCGCCGGCAAGCTCGCCGCATTCGCCAGCTTCTACACCTCGCCGGGCATCCTCTCTGAAAAAATGCACGCCTTCATCGCCACCGAGCTCGAACCGGCTGAGCAAGCCCTCGAAGAAGGCGAGGAGATCGAGGTCGTGCCCACCCCGCTCTCCGACGCGATCGGCATGGCCGCGACGGGCGAAATTCGGGACGGAAAGACCATTGCGGTGCTGCTGATGTACGCGGCGAGGAACGGCTTGGGATAACTGAAACTTCGAGGCGATCAGCCTGCGTAGGCTTCTGGGCTGTCGAGATTTGCCCGTCAACGTCCTCTTCGCGATTGAATGCCATGGGATTTGAAGACCGTGATTACTCACGCAGGCCGGGGTCGGGTGGGGGCGTGTTCCGGTGGATCCTCAACGGCTCGATCCCGCTCTTCACCGTCTTTGGCATTAGGGTTCGAGCGCACTCGTCGATGGTTTTGCTCATCGCTTTCGTGCTTCTTCTGGGGCTGGGTACGGGGTTTGGATTGCAGGACCGCGTGATCAGCATGACCGTGCTGTTCGGCGTGGTGTTGCTCCACGAGTTCGGCCACGCCTTCGCGGCCCGCGCCGTCGGCGGCTCGGCCAACGACATTCTTCTCACCCCCCTCGGCGGCTTGGCGTTTTGTGAAACTCCCCGGCGACCCCTGCCCACATTCATCGCCGTCGTCTGTGGACCCCTCGTCAACGTCGTTCTCCTACTCGGGGCTGCCGTCGTCATTTACGCGACAGGCAACAAGCCCCAGTGGAACCCGCTCGCCAGTCCGTTCACGGCCTCCTACGAAACATGGTCCGCCACTTACAGCTGGTCGGCGTGGTTTTTCTCGATGAACTACTGGCTGCTGCTGTTTAACCTCCTTCCCAGCTACCCCCTCGACGGCGGCCGCTTGTTGCAAACCGCGCTGTGGAAGCCGATGGGGTTCTACAGGTCCACCCTCGCCGCCGCGACCGTCGGGATCTTCGGCGGCGCGGGCATGATCGTGTTCGGCTTGCTCGGGTTCCAACTCCTGCTCGCGTTCATCGGGCTGTCCTGCATCCTCACCTGCGTCAGTATGCGTCAACAGCTCCTCGCCGCCGGCCCCTACGCATTTCAGGAAGACGAACCCGACTACTCCGCCGCCTCATGGAGCCCCAACTCCTTCAACAACCCCGCCGCCGCCAAAGAATCCGAAAACGCCCTCAAACGCCAAGCCGCCGCCGCCGCAACCGACGCAGCCGAACAAGCTCACATCGACCGCATCCTCGAAAAGGTCAGTCAAAAAGGAATGCACTCCCTGAACTTCCTCGAAAAACGAAAACTCAAACAAGCCACCGAACGACAACGTCAACGCACCCTGCGCGGGCGCGGCTGAAACCCTGGCCACGGACTATCACGGAGAAGACCTGACAGAAAAACTCGGCCTTACGTTGCTCGGGATGACGGCATTGCCCTCTTGGATCGATGGCCCGCGACCACTTCGTCAAAAAGGCGATAGAAGTTAGCTTGCGCAGTTCGAACGTACCCCTACCCATCTCTTGTCTGTCCGATCCTCTCCGACATAGTCCATAGCCACTCTTCGACCCCCGCTGACACTCGCTTATCGCCGGTTTTGGGGTAGATTGTTCCTTCCGTGACCACAGCACACCAACTTTGCATTAATCCCTTTTGCCGCAACACCCACCCCGTCACGGAGGTGCGCGTGTCATGTGGCAAGTGTGGCTCCCTGCTCGACATCAAGTACGAGTGGGGGGACGACGCGCCGCGCGATTGGGGGTTCTTCGAGAAGCGGTGGGCGACGAAGGGGATGCACGATGGCAAGCTCGACTTCTCAGGGGTTTGGCGGTTCCGCGAGCTCATGCCCTTCTACCGCACGACCGACGACATCGTCACCATCGGCGAGGGGCGCACGGTGCTGCAGCAGGCGACATTGCTGGCCCCGAAGATTGGCCTCGCGCCGGGCAAGCTCTTTTTGCAGTACGAGGGGCTGAATCCGTCGGGGAGTTTTAAGGACAACGGGATGACGGCTGCCTTTACGCATGCGCGGATGGTGGGGGCGAGGAAGGTGGCGTGTGCGTCGACGGGGAACACGTCAGCTTCGCTGGCGCTGTTTGCCGCGCTCTCCGAGCTGACGGGAGTGGTGTTCATCGGGTCGGGGAAGATCAGTTTCGGCAAGCTGTCGCAGGCGCTGGACTACGGGGCGATGACACTGCAGATCAAGGGCGACTTCGACGACTGTCTGCGCCGCGTCCGCCAGATCGCCGTCGAGGTGCCGGAGATGGGCATTTACCTCATGAACTCGGTGAACCCCTTCCGCCTCGAGGGGCAGAAGTCGATCATGTTTCGCATCCTCGAAGCCCGCGACTGGAACCCGCCGGACTGGATCGTCGTCCCCGGCGGCAACATGGGCAACTGCTCGGCGTTCGGCAAGGCGTTCATGGAGCTCAAGGAGCTTGGGCTGATCAAGAA
>JBBRUM010000492.1:0-2822 GCA_038247815.1 Tepidisphaerales bacterium
GGTCCCCGGCACGGGCACCTTCCCCTGGTCGGAACTCGTCACTGCGATCCATGCAACCCAGTACACCGGCCCGGCCACGGTCGAGCTGTACACGCAGACCCAAAAACCGCACGCAGCCGCGTCGGCGAGTTGGGGGTTTTTAGAGCCACTTTTTCGGGCAAGCCATTAAAGTCGCCTCTCCAGCCCAAGGCCTTGCGTGCCGAAGTCAATTGCGGCGGGGTCGAAGCATCACGGGCAGTAGAGACGCAACAAGACCGAGGCTTGCCGGCTCGGGTACAACCACCACGAAACCTGCCTGCTGTCCGTTTCGCGTGCCCCAGCCGGTAATCGTCTTTCCGTCACCTGAAACCGCCGCCGCCCGGGTGAGCGTCCAACCAGACAACTGCGCTCCCAACCCGAGGTCGCCGACCAAGTACGCCCGGAGGTCACGCATACCCAATTCCGCCGTCCAGATCATCGCAGCGCTATCACCCACGCCCAGCGAACCCACCACCGTCTCGCCTTGATTGCTAACCCCGTAAGCCCTGGCTGTCTGTGACCCCAGCGTCCGGGGAGTCAGCCCGTCCCAAAGAATCGCCCGAAACTGAAGATTGTCCAACGCCCCCAATACGCTCCAGCCGGTGGCAAACCGCCCGTCGTCCGACGCGTCGGTTGCATAATCCTGAAAAGGCAACGCCGACGTCCCCGGGTTAAGACCGGGCAGCCGCTGCACGCCGGCCATCGTGGACCGAAACGCCACAAAGCCGGTCCCCAACCTTGCCCCGCCGAAAAACTTCGTGCCGTCTGCGGACATGCCTTGATTGATCGTGCTATACGGACTGGGCGAGAACTGCGGAAGGGTCCTGGTGGTGTCGTCCGCAGAAGTGTAGGAGAAGCTCAAAAGTGTCGACCCGATGTCGCCGTAACCTGCCACGACTCCGCCCCCGTTCGATACCGCCTGGGCTACGTAGTTCGCGCTGGACACGCCGCCCGGTTGGTCTGGAAGCACTTGCATAGCCGTCCCAGTCGACCACCTATACGCCGCCAGTCCGAAGGACGAGCCAACCGGTACTCGAACCGATCCCACAATCCACTCCCCGTCCGGTGAAACACCATTGGCCGAGCCGCCGCCCAGTGTGCCCGCCGCCCCGGGTACCACCCTCACCCCGTTCGCCCGTGTCCAGTACGCCGATCGATTCTGGCCGGATCCAACCCCCACGACCACCCGCCCGTCCGATGAGATACCGCTCCCCTGAACCATCCCGTCCAACCGCGTAAACGAAATCGCCCCCAACGCTTCAGCACCAAAACCTGTGACCACACACAAAACGCCGCTTCCAATCAACGCCATTTTCATCTTTTATTCTCCGCTTCCCGTCCGGCGTCTCTCCAACTCGCACGAGGGAGCACGCCGAGGCCAGCGAGAAATCTACCACGCGCCTTGTGTCTGTCTACCGCCAACCAGCTGAATTGGAGCAAACTTCTACTTAATTCCAAAGTCGTGTGGTAAGTGATCCGCAATCGCATCACCGTAATCTGCCGTCACTTGGGACCCGGCCGGTGATGCGGCCGTTGCTTGCAACCCGGCTCACGTGTTTCCGGGGTGGATTTGCTAGAAACGATTCCAGATTTTCCAGACTCAAAACTGCGGGTGAAGCGAACTCTTCGCCGCGAGAGATATTTACACCGGTAGCGTCAAAGTGTGGGTCGCCCCCCGATCAGGCCCGGGCCGCCCCGTACATCGCCCGCTCGTGCAGGGCTCACCAAACTACGCAGCGCTGATTTCAGGCGAGGTATGCGACTTCCAAGCGTGCGCGGTGACTCCCCGTTCATCACGGAGGCGGTGGGCGCAAAAGGGCGTGGTGTTCCCGATTACGAAAGCTAGCGCTTACGACGAGATCGGGTCGTCAATTGTGGTGGCCAAGGATCACGGCTAGCCGTGAGTCGTGGGCGTGGCGGTTGAGGTCGTGTCGGTGTTGGGGTGGATTGGGAACGCCATCAAGCCCGTGACGGCGGGGGGAGGGGACGCTCTGTTGTTCATCGACCACCGCGGCTGTGACACTGCGGAAGGACCAAATCCGCGCCGAATCGGGCGTTACGACGGTCGCCCGGAGGCCCCTTCACCTTTGGGCGGATTCCGGGTACTCCGTACCGCTGTGATCACCCTCACCCTTTACGTCCGGCAGGAGTGTCATCTTTGTGCGGCAGCGGAGCAGTTGCTCGGTCCGTTGGCGGCAGGGATGGGGGTGACCCTTGAGCTTTTGGACATCGACGACCCCGGTACCGACTCGCTTCTCCGTGCTCACTACGACACTGCCGTACCCGTGCTGCACCTTAACGGGTATGAAATCGCCAGGCACAGGATCGAGCCCGCCACAGTTCGTATCCGCGTGGCGTTCGCCCGAACAACCGTGGTGGTGCTCTCCAAGTTCCCCACCCCCGGGAAGGTAAAGACCCGCCTGTCTGTAGGCGACCGGGCCATTACGCCCATCCAGGCGGCAGCGGTGCACCGGGCGTCATTGCTGCATCTTCTTGCTCGGCTGGGTAAGCTTCGCCCGTGTCGGTTGGTATTGTGCTTCGACCCGCCGGAGTCAGCCACTGATTTCGCGGAGCTGCTTAGGGCGAACGGGCGCTGTGCAGAACTCATTCCGCAAGCTTCTGGCGACTTGGGCGACAGAATCTCGACTGCACATCAAACGGTTTCCAAAGGCGGATCGTTGCCTTTATTGCGAACTTCAATGTTGTACTTGGGGGTGGATTCGCCGGACGTTCCGGACGGGCATTTGCTGGCAGCTGGGGCGATTTTGGCGGAATCGGGTGCGACGCTCGGGCCGACGCCGGAC
>JBBRUM010000493.1:0-2822 GCA_038247815.1 Tepidisphaerales bacterium
CGCAGCCTCCTGCCATGATGGTGTTGTCATAAGTCCAACGTGGCAAGGAGGCTACGATGTTAAGGCTCGGCAGGGAGGCCGCCCGTATCTCGGAAGCGACGCGTCTGGGCGGTCTTTACCGTATCGTCCCGAAATCCCTGGTCAAGAAAATTCTTCGCCAGTGCGGCCAGCGTACCCGAGCGGGCGCTCGACTGCCTGCGGGTTTGGTGCTCTGGTTTGTGTTGGCTCTGGGCCTGTTCTGCCGGGATTGTTATCGCCAGGTCTTCCGGTCCTTGTCTCCCTATTGTCCCGGCGGTGTGCCGGGGCGTTCCACCTTGTGCCAAGCGCGGTATCGACTGGGGGTGCGTCCCCTGGTGCTGCTGGTTCAGCAGGTTGTGCAATTGCTGGCGCGACCGGACACACCCGAATCGTTCCATCGCGGAATGCGTCTGATGGCCTTGGACGGATGGGTGCTGGACCTGCCTGATTCGCCCGCCAACGTCCGCGTGTTCGGACGTTCTCCCGGCAGTCGCGGCGCCTCGGCGTTCCCGCAACTGCGGGTATTGGCCTTGTGCGAAGCGGGCACGCATGTCATCTGGCGTTTTGTCAGCAAGCCTGTCGGCTATTCCGAACAATCGATGTGCCCGCCTCTGCTGCGTGAACTTCAGAGCGGCATGTTACTGATGTGGGACCGGGCCTTCCTGTCTTTTGGGCGGTTGCAGGAGGTCACGGCGCGCGGAGCGTATCTGTTGTGCCGCATTCAAAAAAGTCACATTTTCGAGCCGATGGTGCGTTTACTCGACGGCTCGTACCTGGCCCGCATATACCCCTCCAAGGATCACCGCCATCGCGACACCTGCGGCGTGACCGTGCGGATCATTGAGTACACATTCAGTGATCCGGGGAGGCCGGGGGCGGGCCAGCGTCATCGACTGCTGACCACCTTGCTCGATGCGCATCTGGATCCGGCGAAGGAGTTGATCGAGTTGTATCATCAGAGGTGGGAGGAGGAGTTGGCCATTGATGAGATCAAGACCCACCAGATGGAGCGTCCGGTGCTGCGCAGCCAGACTCCGGCGGGTGTGATTCAGGAACTCTATGCGTTGCTGCTGGATCATTACATCGTGCGGGTGCTGATGCACGAGGCGGCGAAGCAGTGCGGGATGCCATCGCGTCGCATGAGCTTTACCGCGACGCTGAAGATTCTGCGGATTCGGATCCCCGATTGCCCTCGGGGGAGTAACCGGATGCGTGTATGGCTGCAGCGGGTGCTGCAGGAGATAGGGGAGGAGGTTTTGCCGCCCCGGAGGAATCGGATGAATCCGCGGGTGATCAAAAGGAAGATGAGCAAGTGGAAGAAAAAGCGCGCCGTGCACCACCACTACCCGCAGCCTACTCAAGGGTTCCGAGATTCCATAGTTATGCTTCGTTGAACGGTATTGTCGCTAAACGTGGGTATGCGCAAGGCTTAAAAGAGGGTGTCGGGTTTTTCGGCGGGTGGTTGGAGGTGGAGGTGGGAGTAGGCGGCGGGGGTCATTTGGCGGCCTTTGGGGGTGCGGCGGATGAAGCCGATCTGGAGGAGGAAGGGTTCGACGACGTCTTCGAGGGTGTCGCGTTCTTCGCCCATGGTGGCGGCGAGGGCTTCGATGCCGGCGGGTCCGCCGTCGTAGTCGCGGAAGAGGATGGAGAGGAAGCGGCGGTCGAGGGGGTCGAGGCCGAGGGAGTCGATGCCTTCGAGGGCAAGGCCCTGGTCGAGGATGGACTGGTCGAGTTTGCCGTGGCCGCGGACGACGGCGAAATCGCGGACGCGGCGGAGGAGGCGGTTGGCGACGCGGGGCGTGCCGCGGGAGCGTGCGGCGATTTGGACGAGGGCGTTTTTGTCGGCGGGGAGTTGGAGGAGGTCGGCGGAGCGGGTGACGATTTTGAAGAGGTCGGCGGGGGAGTAGTAGTCGAGGTGATGGGCGATGCCGAAGCGGGAGCGCATGGGACCGGAGATGAGACCGGTGCGGGTGGTGGCGCCGATGAGGGTGAAGGGTTGGATGGGGATGTTCATGACCTGGGCGTGGGGGCCGGAGTCCATGACGACGTCGATGGCGTAATTTTCCATGGCGGGGTAGAGGTATTCTTCGACGACGCTGGACATGCGGTGGATTTCATCGATGAAGAGGACGTCGCCGCGTTTGAGGTTGGTGAGGATGCCGACGAGATCGCCGGGTTTGACGAGGGCGGGCCCGGAGGTGATTTTGGGTGGGGAGTTGTTCATTTCATCGGCGATGATGTTGGCGAGGGTGGTTTTGCCGAGGCCTGGGGGGCCGGAGAGGAGGACGTGTTCCATGGGTTCGCCACGTTGTTTGGCAGCCTGGACGGCGATGCGGATTTTTTCGAGGAGTTCGGGCTGGCCGATGTATTCGTTGAGTTTGCGGGGTCGGAGGGCGGGGTTGGCGGCTTCGGTGGGTTGATGGTCTTCGGGTTGTTGGGTGGGGGAGATGATGCGTTCACGAGCCATGGTGCCCCCTTTGGGGAAGGACGAAGGACGAATGACGAAGGACGAATGAACGATCAATGAGCAAGGTGAGAATGAGCGAAACGTGAGGGGGTTTCGTGCGGGTGTTTTTTGGGTATTGGTTCATGGGCATGCACTCATTCAGTCGGCGTTTTTAGCGGATGCCGGATTTCAGGCGGTAGGCGGCTTGGACTACTTTTTGGGGGTCGTTGAGGGTGGGGTCGACATCGCAGGCGCGGCGGACCCAGTTTTCGGCTTCGGGGCGGCGTTCGCCGAGCTTGGTGAGGACTTCGATGGCTTGTTCCTGGAAATCGGGGAGGTGAGGGACGGGGGCGGAGGA
>JBBRUM010000494.1:0-2819 GCA_038247815.1 Tepidisphaerales bacterium
CCCATCCGACCCCACCCCCAACACACCGTTCCCTTTTTCCCCTTTCTTCTCCGACTTTCGAATTTGTTTCGGAGTTCGAGCTTAGGATTTCGTCTTCCCCTTCCCTTGTTCGGATTTCGAGCTTCTAACTAACCTACAAAGAGCAACCATGGACTCCATTTACTGGGTCGTCTCCCGCGACTGCAACCAGCGCTGCCGCCACTGCTACAACGACTCCGAGCCCGGCGCACCCGGCTTGACACTCGATGAGGTCACCCTCGCCGTCTCCAACTTCCCCGACCCAGCCAAAGTCCCGGTCGACAAGTTCATGCTCTCCGGCGGCGAAGTCCTCGTCTGGCCAGAGCTGTTCTTCCACACCCTCGCCACCATCTCCGCCCGCTACGGCAACCGCCCCGAGCTGATGATCCAAACCAACGGCGACCTCCTAGACGAGCCGACCCTCGTCAAGATTCTCGACCACGGCGTGTCCCGCGTGTCCGTCGCCTCACAGGACGACTACCACCTGCCTCGCTCGAAGCAGCGCCGGCAGTATCTCGAAGACCTGTTCGTCGCCCACGGCTTGGGAACCTCCGACTGGCCGGAGTTTCGCCCCCCGGAAAACCGCCAGCCGCTGTACTCATTCTGGGGCGCCACCCCCGACATGTGGATCGGAAAACTCTGGCCCCGAGGCCGAGCCCGACACTACAACCTCTCCCAAGCCGGCCCCGACGACAACTTCTGCGGCAACTGGTCCGGCGCAAAAGACTTCCTCAACTACCACGAACAATCCTGCCAGCTCGCCCTCCAACTCGCCGACGTATACCCCTGCTGCCCCATGACCTGCCGCCCCATCGGATCCGCCCTCACCGAGAACCTCATCGACATGCTCGACCGCTGCGCCAAACACCCCGCCTACCGCGCCCTCAACGAAGGCAAACCCGAAAAAATGGGCGAGTACCTCGGCCTCTCCGAAGACCATGGCTTCCGCCGCTCAGCCGAACTCGGCAACCACTGCCTCTGGTGCGACGAGTTCTTCACCCAACACGCCCCCGACCTCCTCCACCAAGCCCCCTCGAAAACCGCCCGCCAAGGAATCGACCTCACCATCCGCGGCAACAAATACCGCAACGCCCAACACGCCCTGGCAGAACTCCACGCCACGTAAACAGCTCGGCGGCCACGGAGAAGCAATTTTTTGATCCATGTAAATCCAGCGCTCAGCGCTGGATTTACATGGTGTGTTTTGGTCCGTGATCGCCCAACACCCTCGCGCCCGCGATTGTTACGGGTAAAGTCTCAGTCCACCACCATGACAACCGCAACGCCAAAAGTATTCCAAGCGGGCGCACTTTACTCGAACGATCAGATTCAAGCTTCGCTGAAGGTCGGCAATGCGGGCGGCATTCGTGTATCAGTCGCCGAGAACGGGGCCGTACGCCGAGCCGTCATTTTCACATCGGTGCCGAGCGCACGGGAACTCTCCGAGAACCCTTATCACGACCGAATCAAGACCGACGTTCTCATATACACCGGCGCGGGGCGTGAGGGCGAACAGACGCTGGGTAACGTGAACAAACGACTCCCCAGCAATTGGACGCAGACTTTCCCATTTACGGCTTCGTACTTGTCGGAAGTCGACGTGATGCATCGATTGGTCCCATACGCTGGAAGTTTCTCGGCATGCTCGAATACCTACGCCACTACCCAGACACGCAGGCCGACACAGGTGGCAAGGTTCGCAAGGTCTGGTTGTTCGAGATGCGGATTCACACCAAGCCGGAGTCAATCTCCGTCGTGGATGAGCGCGCGGTGACCGGAGAGGTGCTGAAAGCTTCGCGCAAGGCGAGCAAGCAGAGCGGCGAGGACCGTGAGATCGGTCGGTCACCGCTCATCGTGCCTGGTGGCGTCGCCGAGTTTGATCCCGTCGAGATCGAGAGCATCCGAGGCCGCTTGCTCGTCAAGCCCGCCAAACGGTTCGAGCACTTCGTCAATGATTTGATGCTTGCCACGGGCTTCGTCGATGTTTCGGTGACGAAGTTCAGCCAAGATGGCGGCGTGGACGTAAACGCCGACGCCAGCGCGACCATGTGGCCCGTAGAGAGAATGCTCGTGCAGGTGCAGGCGAAGAGGTGGTTGCACACCGTTGGTCGAAAGGAAGTCGCGGAGTTGCGCGGGAGTCTGGAACCTTTTCCGCGGGGAGTTGTGGTCACGACAAGCCACTACAGCAAAGCCGCCGTCGTCGAGGCGGCCAGCGCCGGGAAAGCCCCGATCGTGCTGGTAGATGGTTATTCATTGGCGCGTATTGTACGGCGCATTGGTTTGAACGTTGTTTAATTGCAAAGGCTGAAGACCAAAGTGCAAAGCCTCGAAACTCAATGCACGCGAAGCATTGTCGCGACAGAAACTCAACCCGCCCGTGCTCATCCAGACGGCTAGCGACGAATACCAAAGATGTGACTGAGTTGCGGAGGTCGATCACAACGCCGAGATCTGGCACGGCGACGATAGCTGCGCGCAAGTTCAAGCCTGAGTCCAGGTAAGCTTCGACGAACTCCCAAACGAAGGGGCACACTGTCTGTCATGCCGCCATCACTCATTCGCGTCGTTTCGGCACACCCTAATCAGAGGCATTGAGCACGCGAAACACCGCATTGTTCCAAAAACCCCCTTTACCTTCCGCCCGTCGTAACGCGCGCCTGCCTGCCCGCGCGCCGCTCTTCAACAAATCCCACACCTTCTCACCCAAACGCCGCCCCTCGTGCTCCCATACCCACCATTCCCCCCGCCCCAGGTCTCCCCTCCTCCCCCCCTCCCCCTCACCCGGTGCGCCAACAGCGCCG
>JBBRUM010000495.1:0-2808 GCA_038247815.1 Tepidisphaerales bacterium
ACACCGGGCACGCCGGTTTGGGCGGCGTGGAACTTCTGGTGCAGGGTGGAAAGCTTCCAGTCCATGGTGTTGACGACCGACTCGGCTTCGTAATGGGACACCCCGGCGTGCAGTTCGTCGTCCCATCCGGAGAGTTCGGGTAGGGCCCAGAGGTCCTGAATGGCGGAGGCGAGGAAATCGGGGTGGGGTTTGTAGAGGGTCGAGTCGTGGAAGTGCGGGGGGACGATTTCGGGGTAAGCAGCTGTGTCGGGCAGGACGGCGCGCATTCCCGAAGCCAGTGCCATGACTGCTCGGGCGTCGAAGGAGGCGTCCAAGTGCGTGGACAGGTAGACGCCGCACGAGGCCATGGAGAAGGTCGCTCCGTCTTCGTCGAACTCGGGCAGACTGGTACGGGGGAGCGAGTCAGGGAGATCGCCGCGCGGGCCGATGGTGACGAGGGAGAAGGTTTCCCCACGTCGCCGGAGGACCTCCAAGCCGGCAGACAAGAGTCGAGTGTCGGCGTTGCGGAGGTCGACGAAAATGGTTCTGGGGTCGCGCTGGAACCCGGCTGCGGTTTCGATCTCGTGGACGGCGTTGACCTCGACGGGCGGTTGCACCAGGACGCAGCGGGAGGTGACTGAATCGAGCGCCTGCCGGTTGAAATAGTGGGGTGCGGCAACAGTGAGTGCGGCGGCCCTGCCGGTGAAGGTGCGGAGGTGGTGCAGGGAGTTGAACCAGATTTCGGAAGCTTCGACGGCTGTGAGCATGTTGACGTGGTCGACGGGACGTTCAACCCCCCTGCCGGGAACGGGGAGCTGGTTGTCGTGGAAGTAGACTACGGTGGGTTTGCCGCCGATTTCGGGGCAGAGTTGGTAAAGCTCGGGGAGATTGATGGCTTCGGAGGTGAAGAGGAGGTCGAAGTTGAACTGGGGTTTTCGGAGGATGACTTCGGCGAACCACTGGGCGGCGGCTTCGAGTCGGCGCTCGATGCGTCGGCCGGGGAGTTTGAGCATCGTCCAGCGGTGGCGGCTTCGGCGATGAAGGGACTCGAGCATGAGTCTGCGGTTGCCCGCGTAGAAGGGCTCGATGGCGAGGATTTCGAGGGATTCGGGCATTTGCGGCGGGGAACGGCGGGCCGACGGCGCGGGAACCAATCCCCCTGCTCTCTTGATTGGATCGAACAGATGTGAGCCTGACTGTATCACGGCTGCGCCGGCTTCGCGCAGGCAGTGTTTCGGAGGCCTGCGTGGGCCGATAATGTGAGTGTTCACGGTATCCGTTGCCCATTGGCTCGGGCGGCTCTGCGCGGCGAAGCTCCGCGCGGCCCATTACACGCAGCGGCAAGCACCCCCCCCCGCCGCACTTCCCCGCGCCGCTCGCCAATACGCCGCCATCATTCGCCTCGGCGGGAGAACAGCGCATTGCGTACCTCGCCCGCGGGGTTTCGAAGCATCGGGGACACCTCGAAGAGCCCGTCGAGTGCGCGTTCGAGATCCAAACCCGGCAGGATCAAGCCATCGCCCACACCCACGGGGCGGGAGAAATCCCGGGCGAGGTGCGTGAGCTGGCGGACACGGTGCTCAACGCCAAGGTGCGTTCCGACCGCGGCGGCGATGACGATAATCCCAAGGCACAGCGCCCGCGCGCTGGCTCGTGGGCGGGTGGGAGTCGCGTATTCGAGGGGGGACTTTTTCATGGCACTCTCCGTGGACACGGGAAGGGCGGCGGAATCGAGCCGACTGAATGACCAAACATCAAACGGGACAGTTTATACGGGGATCGGGTTCGGGCGCGACACCTGAATCGCCTTGGCGGCTTGGGCGTATAGCCAGCCCGTGCCTCGGGCGAGGTACAGCGTCGCGGTGGACAACAGCAGACCGGCGGCGAAGAACACGAGCATCACGGTCGGCGGCGGCGGGTTCGCGTCGTCCCACCGCAAGGCGCCCACACCGAGATCGAACTGAACGTTGTGTTCCGCCCAGACGCCCCCGCCGGTGGCGAGGTTGGCGACTGGGAGCACGGCAAGCGCCACAGACAATGTCCCCAGCGTGACAAACAGCGAGAACAAAAGCACCGCCACCGGCAAATTCCCGATGAGGTAAAACGCGGACAACCACGACCGGCCGTCCGTCAGCCAAACCTTGAGTCGGCCCCAGAGCGACTCCGCCCCAGTCGCCGGAATCGGGGCGAACCGGCGGGGCATTCGGACGCCCGTGAGAGACTCGATCATCACCCCGTGCCACAGCGACAGGATCCGCGCCATCCCCAGCACGAGAATCAGCAGCGGAATCCCGATCAGCGACGGGATCAACCCGATCGCCAACGCGACACCCCCGACCATGAGCGTGAAGTACAGGATCGACGGCGCCAACCCAATGATGAACAACGCCAGCGACCCCCAGGCGTAACGGTCGAACCACACCCCGACGATCGGAACCCCGATCAGCCGAGATCGCGGCGCCGGCGCAGGCTCGGGCAGGGTGTACGGCGCGGGCAGGGGCTTGCGCTGCCGCGCTGCGGAATCGACGGGGGGGTAAAGCCCCCCGCCGCCGCCAAAGCCCGTGGCCGGCCCCCCGCCGCCGGCGTCACCCGAGACGGCGCCGGACGACGGGACAGCTTGCCCCCACGATTGCAAAACGGACCGGCGACGGCGGTCGGCGGAGACGTACGCGGAAACGACATCGTCCGGCGAGCCAAAGTCTTGGACGGCTTGTACCGTGCCGACGAAATGTTTCTTGTCGTCGAGTACCGGCAGGCTGTCGGTGTTGAGTTGTTCCATACGCGCGAGCGCGTCGCGTTTTGAGGTGCCGGCGGTCACGGCGTGCGTGG
>JBBRUM010000496.1:0-2801 GCA_038247815.1 Tepidisphaerales bacterium
AGACGTCGGCGTCGCCATCGCCCGGGCTGCCGACGCCGAGAAACAGTCGATGGAAGGCGCGATCGACGTTTACGCCCGCGGGCACGCGGTGCGACCCAAAACCGACGGGCAGAAAATTTACATCGACGCAATCTTCAAACATGACCTCACCTTCTGCCTCGGACCGGCTGGAACGGGCAAGACCTACCTCGCCGTCGCAGCCGCGGCCTCGATGCTCAAGTCCGGCAGGATCAAACGCATCGTTCTCGCCCGGCCCGCTGTCGAAGCCGGCGAAAGACTCGGATTCCTCCCCGGAGACCTCCAAGCTAAGGTCAACCCCTATCTTCGACCCCTCTTCGACGCCCTTCACGACATGATGGACTACGACCAAGTCAAACGCTTCATGATGAACGACGTCATCGAAGTCGCGCCCCTCGCGTTCATGCGCGGCAGAACACTCAACGAATCCGCCATCATTCTCGACGAAGCCCAGAATACCACCCCCAGCCAAATGCTCATGTTCCTCACCCGTCTGGGCAATGAGAGCAAGATGATCGTCACGGGCGACCCGAGTCAGATCGACCTTGAAGACGACCAGGACAGTGGCTTGACCGACGCGGTGGACCGCCTGCGGGGCATCAAGGCCATCGCCACGGTCACACTCAAGCGCGCCGACATCGTGCGACACAAGCTCGTACAAAACATCGTCAACGCATACGGCCATGTCGATTGACGTTTCTCGCACCATGCGGTGGGGTGCTCGTCCGGTTATTGTGGCGCGGTCCGATGGCCAAAGCCTTTCCGCCAAAGATCGACATTGAGCTCACCGCCATGGCCGGCCGGGCGGCGGTTCCGTTCTTGCGGAAGCACCTGGCTGCGGCGTGTACGTTTTTGCCAAAGAACCAGTTGCGGCAGGTGTCGGTGGTTCTCGTAGGCGACGTGCGGATGGCTGGCCTGCACGCAAAGAGCCTCAACGACCCCACCCCGACTGATGTGCTGACATATGAGCTCGAATCGGACGACCGTGGTCGCGTAAGTGAAGGTGAGATCATCATTTGCGTTCCGGAGGCGCGGCGGCGTGTGGGGAGGGATACAATGGGGGTGCACCGGGAGCTGCTTCTGTACGCGATCCACGGCATGCTCCACCTCTGCGGATTGGATGATCGGACTAAAAAGGGCTTTGAATTGATGCACCGAAAAGAAGATGAGATTCTCACTGCCGTCGGAGTTGGCGCGGTCTTTGCTCCGGCGAGTAGTTCGATAAGGGCGGGGGAGCGGGTGGTCCGGCGATGACTTTACTGATGTTTGTGGTTGTCGCAATTCTGTCGATCATTTCTTGCGTGGTCGGGGCGTTGGCGTACGCGCTGCGGGACTTTTCGCGGGCGCGGCTGGAGCAGATTCTTGAGAGCAAGGGGCGCCCGGAGCGACTCGCGCCGCTGCTGGAGCATGCGGGCGATTTCATGTTGTTGTCTGCGAGTTTGAGACTTGTCACGATCCTCGCGCTGCTCGGGACGCTCATGCGCGCGTTCGATCAGGTGCAGATGGTGGAGTGGGGCCGGCAGGTGGCGGCGTTCGGGTTGGCGGCGGGAATCTCGGTGGTGTTCGGGGTGGGATTGGCGTCGTCACTGGCGGCGTATTTTGGCGAGTCAATCATTGCCCGACTTGATGGGTTATTGCACCTGATGCGTGCTGTGGCGTGGCCGTTGCTCTGGGTGATGCACAAAATCGATAAACTGGTCTTCACCGTCTCGCCCCACTCGGGTGCGGATGCGGAAGAGAAGGCGGAGCAGCAAGTTGATGATGACGTGCTCGCCGTTGTTGAAGAGGGCGTCAAGGACGGCGTTGTTGATGAAGTCGACCGCGAAATGATCGAGTCGGTCATCGAGTTTCGCGACACGTCAGCCGGTCAGATCATGACGGCACGGCCGTCAATTGTCGGTTTGGAAGATTCGGCGCGGTTGGAGGAAATTACCGAACTCGTTGAGAAGTCGGGGCACTCACGGCTTCCAGTGTTTGAGCGGGACTTGGACCACATTGTCGGAATCCTGTACGCCCGAGATCTGCTGAATCACCTCGCCGACGCCAGTCGCCGGCGGGTGTTCGACATCAAGAGTGTGATGCGTAAGCCTTTGTTCGTTCCCGAAACCAAGCCGCTGAAAGACTTGCTCCAAGAGTTCCGACTTCGCAAGGTTCACTTGGCGATCGTGCTGGACGAGTTTGGGGGCACGGCTGGGCTGATCACGATTGAGGACGTGCTGGAGGAGTTGGTGGGGGAGATCAGTGATGAGCACGAGCCGTTGGAACCGGCTGCGGTGGCGAAGTTATCCGAGACGATGTGGGATGTGGACGCGCGGACGTATGTGCACGAGGTGAACTCGATCATCGGGTTGTCGATCCCGGAGGACGGGGGTTATGACACGTTGGGGGGGTATGTATCGTCTGTATTGGGGCGGATTCCGGAGACGGGGGAGGAGTTTGAGACGCCGGTTGCGAAGTGGACGGTGCTGAGCGCCGAGCCGACGCGGGTGGTACGACTGAGGCTGGTGCTCGGTACGGCTGACGGGGAAGTTGAGGCCGGGGCGTTGGGGGGGGCGGGTGTGGCTCAGGTTGTAGCTGGTGTGGGCAATGGCAAGGCGGCGGAGCGCGGGTAGAGTGGTGTTGTGGGAAATGAGGACTTGCCAACGATGGACGGGTCGACGCCGACGGGGTTTAAGCCGGCGGTGGCGCCTGCACGGGCGAGTGCGGAGTTGGAGACGATGGCGGGGCCGGGACGGCCCGTTGAGGCGACGGCGGGGGACGGGGTGGGGGACGCGGCGGGGGAC
>JBBRUM010000497.1:0-2785 GCA_038247815.1 Tepidisphaerales bacterium
AATGACCGGGCGCGGCAGGTGTTGTCGGCTGGGGCGAAGATCAAGCCCAACGACGAGATCAACCAGGCGCTCAAGGGCCTGTAGGTCCGCGGTCGGTGAGGCACTTAGCCAAGAGTTCTGCGCGGGACGAGACTTCGGCGAGTTTGTAGATCGCTTTGACGTGCACGTGGACGGTGTGGGTGGAAATTTTCATTGCGCCACCGACTTCCTTTTCGCTCTTTCCGCCGAGGAGGAAGTCGAGGACCTCGCGGCGGCGGGGCGGGAGCTCGGCGACAAACTCGGGCGGGCGGCGGGGGGGGGTAGGTGTGGGGACGACGGCGGCCTCCGCGGATTCAGCCGGTCCGAGCATTCGGCGGCCGAGGAGCTTGCAGAGTTCGGCGACGGTGCGGCGTTTGTCTTCGATGGTTGCGGTGGTGGGGGAGGAGGAGCGGACGAGCGTGGCGAGGGACTTGAAGTCCGGCTTGGTCGGGTTGGGCGGGAGGTTGGGCATCTGTCGTTGCGACTACTTTGCGCCGAACCCGCGTTCGGCGAGTTCGACGGCTTTGAGCAGTGCGCGGGCTTTGGCCATGGTTTCTTCGTACTCGCTTTCGGGGACCGAGTCGGCGACGACGCCCGCGCCGCACTGGAGGTCGAACATGCCCTGGCGGTGAACGATGGTGCGGAGGGCGATGCAGATGTCCATATTGCCGGCGAAATCGAGATAGCCGACGCCGCCGCCGTAGGGCCCGCGGCGGGTGGGCTCGAGCTCGTCGATGATCTGCATGGCCCGGATCTTCGGGGCGCCGGAGACCGTTCCCACCGGGAGCGACACCCGCAGGGCGTCGAACGCGGTGAGTCCGCCAGCGAGTTGGCCGTTCACGTCGGTGACGATGTGCATGACGTGGGAGTACCGCTCGACGGCCATGACGTCGGACACACGGACCGAGCCGGTGACGGATACTCGGCCGACGTCGTTGCGGTGGAGGTCGACGAGCATGATGTGCTCGGCGCGTTCTTTGGGGTCGGCGAGGAGTTCGAGTTCGAGAGCTTTGTCTTCCTCGGGGGTGGCTCCGCGGCGCCGGGTGCCGGCGAGGGGGCGGGAGGTGAGGACGCCGTCTTTGACCCTGCAGAGAATCTCCGGGCTGGACCCGATGAGCGTGCACGCGGGCGACTTCAGGAAGAACATGTAGGGCGAGGGGTTGATGATCCGCAGCGCCCGGTATACGTCGAAGGCACTGGCGGACGAGGGTACGCGGAGGCGTTGGGAGGGAACGAACTGGAAGATGTCGCCGGCGCGGATGTACTCCATGCCTTTTTTGACGGCGTCGCAGAAGGCAGTTTTGGTGAAGTTGGACTCGACTTTGAGGGTGGGGGTGCCGGTGGGGTCGATGTCGCCGAGGGTGGAGAGGGGCGGCTGGGCGAGGCGGGAGACGAGCTGATCGACGCGGCGGCAGGCGTCGGCGTAAAGCGCGTGGGCGTCGACGCCGGGGGCGGTTTCGGCGTTGGCGACGACGCGGACGGTTTTGTCGACTTGGTCGAAAACCACGAGCTCGCCGTAGAGGCCGAAGGACACATCGGGCAGGTGTCGGTCGTCGGTGGGGGGGTGGTTGAGCTTCTCGGGTTCGTAGTAACGCACGGCGTCGTAGGCGACGTAGCCGACGAGGCCGCCGGTGAAGGCGGGGAGCTTGGGGTGGCGGTAGAACTTCCGGGGCGGGAGGAGTTCGGCGAGGTCGGCGAGGGGGTCGGTGGTGGTAAGGCGCTGGGTGCCGCTGCCGGTCCTCCAGAGGGAGGCATCGGGGCCGGCGGCTTCGTAGACGGCTTTGGGGCTGGTGGCGATGAAGCTGAAGCGGGCGATGTGTTCGCCGCCGACGACGCTTTCGAGCAAGAACGCGTGGGAATCGCGTCCGAGCACGCCGAAGGCGCTGACGGGCGTCAGGTGGTCGGCGAGCAATTGGCGGTAAACGGGGACGACCTCGTGGGTCTCGATGAGTTGGGAGAAGGTTTCAAAATCGGGGAAGTACCGTGGCATGGCTGGCGGCAAGCTACGCCACGCCGGCTACCATGACAACCGCAGCCATGCCGTACACCGCCACCGTTAGTCGCGTTTTTTCCGCCGCCCATGCGATCCGCATGCCCGATGGAACGGTCGAGCCGTTGCACGGGCACAACTGGGACGTGCGGGTGACGGTGGCACGCCCGGAGCTTGACGGCACGGGGTTTGTCGTGGACTTCCACGAGTTGGAGGCGTCGCTCGACGCGGTTCTCAAACCGTTGCACAACCGCAATCTTAACGACGTGGCCGAAATGGCCGATTTGAACCCGACGGCTGAGAACGTTGTGCGTCATATCGTGCGGAGCTTGCGGATTCCTACGGGTGTTAGCCTTGATCGCGTGGAGGTGAGCGAGGCTCCGGGGTGTGTGGCGGCTTATCGGCCCTGATCGGGTGCGGATTGTCGGCGCTTCCGAAGTGCATTGATTCAACCGACCGACCGTTCATAGCATTGAGCCCAACGGCTTGGTTCCAAAGTTTGTCGATGCTCGGCCGAACCACCCACACCCTAAGACCCATGAAGTGCGATAGCTGCAACAACACCGCGACGGTCCACCTTACGGAGATTCGTTCGGGCAAGAAGATCGAGAAGCATCTCTGCGAGAAGTGCGCCGCCCAGACGGACGGCCTGCCGGCGAAGACGCATACGCCGATCAACGAGTTGCTGACCAATTTCGTGCTTGCGCATTCGGGGATTCCGAAGGAGACGACGGCTGGCTGTGAGCATTGCGGAATCACGTGGGCGGATTTTCGCCA
>JBBRUM010000498.1:0-2783 GCA_038247815.1 Tepidisphaerales bacterium
GCTTGTCCACCGCCCGCCCGAGTGCTAATCTTGCGACCCCGACAAGCCGAAAATGGCTTGTACGACCCCGCCGAGATAGCTCAATGGCAGAGCACCGCTTTCGTAAAGCGGATGTTGTGGGTTCAACTCCCATTCTCGGCTTGGATTTTGACACCCCCGACTTGTCGGGGGTGTTTCTTTTTTTCTGGCCGTGTTGGATTGCGGCGTGGCATCGTGGAGTTGCGAAATATTGCGGGTTCGATGGGCTCTGGCTCTGCGGTCTAATGTCACATGAGTAGCCACGAGGTCGCATTCGGAGGAATTTTGGTCGACAACAGGTTCTGCCGTCCTTCGGGCGGCGGAAGGTTGGGTTGGCCATGGTGCTGGCGTTGATCCCGGGTCAGGCGGAACGGGCGGCGACGAAGCTCAAGAACCGCTGGCTTATGGCAGCCAGTGGGGTTGGCATTCACATCTGCATCGGATCAGTTTACGCCTACAGCGTTATGACCAAGCCGGTGATGCAGTTGCTGGATGTGAGCGCCGACGATGTGAAGGTGAGTTTTTCGATCGCGATCTTTTTTCTGGGGATCTCGGCTGCGTTTCTGGGGCACTTTGTCGAGAGGTTTGGGCCGCGGGTGTCGGGGATGGTGTCGGCGTCGTGCTGGGGGTTGGGGCTGGTGGGAGCGGGGCTGGCGATTCGGATGGAGTCGCTGTGGATGCTTTACCTTACATATGGCGTTCTGGGTGGGATTGGCTTGGGGACGGGGTACATCACGCCGGTCAGCACGCTGGTGAAGTGGTTTCCCGACCGGCGTGGGATGGCGACGGGGCTGGCGATCATGGGGTTCGGGTTTGCCGCGATGCTGGCTGGGCCGGTGATGGCGTATTTGTTCAACGCCGGAACGTCGGCGGCTCCGGTGTATACGACGGCGTCGGTTTCGCAGACGTTTTTCATCTGCGGCGGGGTGTACTTCGCGATCATGATGATTTCCGCGCAGTACCTTCAGCCGCCTCCGAAAGGCTACGCGCCCGCCGGATGGGACCCCGAACTCGCAAAAGCCAGAGGCAAGCTCCGCGACGACCTCTCCCAGATCACCGCCAACGAAGCCCTCCGCACGCGGCGATTCTATTCTATGTGGCTCATGCTCTGCATCAACATCACCTGCGGAATCGCGCTGATCTCGGTGGCGTCGCCGATGGTGCAGGCGATGCTCAAGATGTCCGCGCTCGAAGCCGGCGCGGTCGTCGGGCTCATCGGCGTCTTCAACGGCGCGGGACGCATTATTTGGGCGTCCGCCAGCGACCACCTCGGCAGGCCATTGACTTAAAGCCTCTTTTTCGCGATCCAGATCGTGGCGTTCGCGCTGCTGCCGTCGATCAGACACGTGCTGCTGTTTCAGGTCATGCTGTACCTGATTATGTCCTGCTATGGCGGCGGGTTCGCCACCGTTCCGGCGTTTCTCGGCGACCTGTTCGGGACAAAACAGCTCGGCGCCGTCCACGGCTACACGTTGACGGCCTGGTCGGTGGCCGGGATCGTGGGGCCTAGCGTGCTAATTCCACTGGTGCGTACCAACGGCGTGACAGACTACACGACGCTGATGTACGGCTGCTCCGCCCTGTTCGCGGTTGCGCTGCTCACATCTGGCTTGATGGTGCTGGACATCCGGCGCATGCGCCGCGCTATGCTTGCAGCGTGACACGGCTTCTTGTCGGTTTGGTGCTGGTTTACCGGGCGACCTTGGGTCGGTTCCTCGGCGGGCAGTGCAGGTTCCACCCCACCTGCTCGCAATACGCAATCGATGCCGTCCAAAAGCACGGACCCGGTCGGGGGTCGTGGTTGACCGTCCGCCGGATCTGTAGGTGCCACCCCCTCAGTCGCGGCGGTTACGACCCGGCGTAAGTTCTTGGGACCGCGGAAGACGCCGCCAAACCTGGCGAACCGCCCTGATCCAGCCGACGTAACAACCGTTCGTTTGGACGAGGTGCGCGTTGAGGCAAGATCGACATGAATACGACGAATCCGCAAAGGCCTGTATCGAAATAGAGGGCGCAACTGTTACGGTCCAAACAAAATGCAGACATTCTGCTGTTATCGGTACCTTCCCACCCTGCCGAGCGGTGCTGACCGATTCGCAGGGCGGACGTAACATGGTCTCCGGCGTTGTCGTCCTGAATATGTGAGGTTGTAGGTTCGGCAGAGCAGTTTTCCCAGATGGTTTTGAGTTTTAGTTCGGAGTGGTGCCCATGAAAGTGTCGAAAAGTTTGGCGTTGGTGTCGGCTGTGCAGTCTCTCGAGCCGAGACGGTTGTTTGCCGTTACCGTTCCCAGCCCGATCGCCGACATCGCCGTGCGCCCGAACGCTTCCAACAGTTCGGTCGAGCTGGGCAGTGTGTTCAACACGACCAATCTTGATTCGGTCACGGGTACGGTCGTTCGGTTCCCGGTGGAGGCGGGCACGGGCGCTGCAAGGCTCGCCGGGAACATCAACATCGAACTTTTCACGCAGACCCCGCTCTCAACGCAGAATTTTCTGAACTACGTCACCTCCGGGCGGTACGACGGCGTCATCTTCCACCGCGCAATCCCCGGGTTCGTGATTCAAGCCGGTGGATTCATCGCCCCCAACGCAACGGCGGTCACTCTTGACCCGAATCTCCAGAACGAATTTACCCTTTCCCCCCGAGACGGGCAGGGTAGGGTTAACACCCGCGGCACCCTCGCCATGGCCAAGCAGGGCGGCAACCCCAACTCCGCCACCAGCCAGTGGTTCGTCAACCTCGCCGACAACTCGGGCAACCTCGA
>JBBRUM010000499.1:0-2780 GCA_038247815.1 Tepidisphaerales bacterium
TCATCCCGCCCGTAAAACTCCAAGTGCTCCCGGATTCCGAACCGGTCGCGCATCGGGCCCGTCAACAGCCCCACCCGCGTCGTCGCCCCGATCAACGTGAACGGCGGCAGCGGAATCGTCACCGTCCGCGCGTTGCTCCCCTGATCCAGCGTGATGTCGACCTTGAAGTCCTCCATCGCCGGATACAGATACTCCTCGATCACCGCGCTCAGTCTGTGGATCTCGTCAATAAACAGCACGTCTCCGTGGTTGAGCTTCGTCAAAATCCCCACCAGATCCGCCCCCTTGGTCAGCGCCGGGCCGCTGGTCACATGCAGCTTCGCCCCCACCTCGTTGGCGATCACATGCGACAGCGTTGTTTTGCCCAGCCCCGGCGGGCCGTGCAGCAGCGTGTGCTCGACCGGGTCTTTCCGCCGCCGCGCGGCTTCCACGGCGATCCGCAACTTCTCGATCAGCTTACCCTGCCCGACGTACTGGTCGAACCGCTGCGGCCGAAGCGCGTAGTTCAACCGCACCTCCTCTTCGCCGGTCACCTCGCCAGTTACGATCCGTTCCCTCGCCACGCCGATTCTCCTTGGGCCTTGGCCCGCCATCTTACCGCCCACCACGCAACCGCAGCATCGTCCGCACCAGCCCGTCGATTGTCGTCGGCTTTGGGTCGCTCGACTTCGCCCTTTCGAGCAGCGCCTCCGCGTCTGGCCTCCGCTCTCCCAGCGCCAGCAACGACAAAATCGCGTCCTCCTCCTCCGGCGTGTGCCGCCGCGAATGCCCCGCCATCGCGCCGCCCGCCTTCGCCCCCCCCGCTCCCGCCGCAACCACAAACTCAAGCACCTTCCCTGTCAGCTCCGCGATCACCTGCTCAGCCGTCCTCTTCCCGATCCCCGGCAGCGTCGATAACTTCCGCGCGTCCCGCGACTCGATCGCCGCCGCGATCTCCCCGCTCGGCAGCACCAGCGCACGCAACGCCTTCTTCGGCCCGATCCCCTTCACCGTGATGAACCGCTCGAAGAACCTCTTGTCCTCCCGACGCAAGAACCCCAGTAGCCGAGGCTCGCTGTTGCCCCCCGACGAATCCCCCTCCAAGTACATCATCGTGAAAAACACCAGTTCCTCACCCACCCGCCCGTGCATTCCCCCCAGGTCGCTCGCCGGCACCATCAGCTCCAGCACGATCGGACCCACAGCCAGCAGCACCCGGTCCTCCGTCACCTCCCGCACTTCTCCGGTCACCGCGCTGATCATCGTGGCGGCAGTATAGGGGCCCGCGCCCGCCAACTCGCTACCGCAACCGCCCACCTACCGGATAGCGCGCCCGCAGCACAACGCAATCGCCAGCGCGTCGGCAACGTCCGCCGGCTCGGGGGGCTTGGACAGTCGCCAATACGCCTGTACCGCCGCCTGCATCGACGCCTTCCCCGCGTGCCCGAAACCCGTCATCGACTGCTTCACACGATTCGCCGGAATCTGCTCGATCCGGGCCCCGAACTTCGCAGCCGACATCAAAATCACCCCCCGAGCGTGCGCCATCAAAATCGCCGTCCGAGGATGCGCATAGTTGCTGTACAACATCTCCACCGCCACCACCCCAGGCGAATGCTCCGCCAAAATCCCCTCCATCTCCGCCTCCAACTCCACAAGCCGCTGTGGCACGGACGCCTTCACATCCAACCGAATCACGCCCCCGTCAACCAACTTCGCCTCCCGCCCAGGAAACCAGTCAATCACCCCATACCCCGTCACCCGCAAACCGGGGTCCACTCCGAGAATCCGAACGGCTGGGGACTGCGTCGCCACGCCAGCGAGTATCGCCATTCCCAGTCCGCGATCAAACCGCGCCCCCACCCCAGCCGGCGCCACAAAGAAAACCGGCGGACCCATCCAAAGGGGCCGCCGGTCTCTTGCTTCACACCATGGAAGGGCACATCTCCCCTACGCCGTCGCCGACGCCCCACCACGCCCGCCGAAGATCTGATCTCCCCCCGACTGGAGCACTGCGTCGTTTCGGCCCAGCACGTCCAAACGGTCCTGCTCGCCGTCGAGCACCAAGCTCGTCGCCGACAACGGCCCGCCCGTCGCACGCAACGCCGCAAACCGCGACGCCACGCCGCCTCGGCCATTCCACCGGGCGAACAGCGTCTCGGCCTGCTCGGAACCCGCCGCAAACTCCAACCCATCGGCGATCAGCAGGTTGTCGCCCGCCCCGCCACGCAGAGAGTCCCTCCCGGCTCCGCCGACCAGAATGTCGCGCCCGGAACCGCCCACCAGCGAGTCGTTCCCGTCCCCGCCGAACGCCTCCACCGGAACCCGAACCCGACGGTCCACCGTCAGGCGGTCGTTCCCGCCCAACAAGTTCACCGTGATCCGACGCGGCGACAAAAACTCGCCCGAGAACAACCCATTGGTCATCACCCGCACCGTGCCCGCACGACGGCCCGGCTCGATGCGGATGTCCTCGGCGAAATCGCTCCCGCTGATCGTCAGCGACCGCGACGCCGTAACCGGGTTCTCCGTAACCGTCGTATCGTCATCCCGAACCTGAACCGCTCCGAACGGCGTCGAGGACAGCACGGCTCCGCTCGCCGTCAGCAGCGTCAGCGTCGCCAACCCGTTCACATCCCGCACCCCGTTCCCCACCGTCCCCACCCGCAACACCGCCGAGCTCTGCCCCGCCCCCCGCGGCCACCGCCCCGCTGCCCCCCCCCCCCCCCAACCCCCCCCCGTCGCCCCCCCCCCCCCCAAACACCCCAACCCCCGGCGCCCCCCCCCCCCCCGCCCCACCA
>JBBRUM010000500.1:0-2777 GCA_038247815.1 Tepidisphaerales bacterium
GATGCGGGCGAGGGGGGGGGGCGTTTGGCCAGAGCCCTCACCCGGCGGGGTACCGCCGACCTCTACCGGGGGGAGTGGTCGGGTGGGGGTTAGGCCGGATTCCTTAGCTGGGGGCGAGGGGAGGTCGTCGGGGGTTTTGCCGATGCCGGGGCGGGTTTCGGTGGCGAAGGACTTTAGAATGTCCTGGGTGTGGTCCTTCGATCCGTCGTCGATGAAGAGCACCTCGAAGTTGGGGGTGCCGTCGGGGAGGTGGTATTTGAGGCGGGTCATCGACCGCAGGCACGACTCGACGGTGCTGGCGCCGTTGTACGAGCAGATGACGATGGAGGCTTTGGGGAGCTTGAGGTCGGTGAGCTGAGGTGCGCGGTGGAAGAGGTCTGCGACGGCGGAGAAGGCGGGCTTGGGGGAGCGGTCGCGGCGGGTGAGGCCGAACTTCCAGTCGTCAATCTGGAAACCGTGGGTGTGCCAGTCGTCGGTGAAGGAGAAGATGAATGTTCCGACGAGGCCCTCGTCGAAGACGGCGCGGACGTGGGCGGCGAGGATCTCGGCTTGGCGGGGTTCGGAGTACTCGCGATGGGTGTCGATTCCGTATTCGCCGAGGATAAGGGGCTTCTCGCCGGCGAGGGACTGCAGCCGGGCGAGGTAGTTGCGGAAGGTGCGGTCGTCGTGGAGGTAGACGTTGAAGCAGGCGAAGTCGGTGTCGCGGGGGAGGAGGTACTCGGTGGTGGGGAAATTGGCGAAGGTGGCGAGGCAGTTGGGGGCTTCGGATTTGAGCGTGGCGACGAGCTCGTTGATGAAGGATTCGATCTCCGACCTGCCTGCGTAGCGGACGATGTCGGGGGGGATTTCGTTGACCACGGAGATGGCGAAGGTGGCGGGGTGGTTGCCGGCGCGGCGGGCGGCGTCGCGGACGGCGGCGTTGGCTTGGGCGCGGAGGTCGTCGTCGATGGTGAAAGTGAGGTTCTTGGGCCAGGCGACGTCGAGGAAGACTTTAAGGTTGTGCTCGTGGGCGAGGTCAAGAAACCAAGCCGGGGGCGTGTGATAAACACGCAGGCAGTTGGCGTTGAGCGCCCGCATTTGCAGGAAGTCTGAGCGGGTTTGCTCGCGCGAAGCGAAAGGCAAGCCGTCTTCACCGGGGGGGAGCGGGCCGTAAGTGACGCCTTTGACATGGAACTTGTGGTCGCCGAGGCGGAAAAACTTCCCGTCGCGGCGGACGCGATTGGTCACTGGTTGGGCGACGCGCGTGCGACCTGGGGGTGGGGATGTCGTATGGGAGGGGTTGGATATCGGATCGTGGGAGGGGGCTGGGAAGGCGCGGGGGATGGTTGCGTGGCTTGCGGACATGGGTGAGGGGGAGGATAGCGGTGTTCGGGACGGTGTGATGTCGTGGGGAGGATATTGTGGGAGTCGGTGCGATTCGACAAGGGCGAAGGTGTGGGGGAGAATCGGGCGAGATGGAGTCATCACTTAAGAATCGACTGACATACGGGCCGATCATGTTGGCGGGCCTTCTGGGGATTCTGATTTTGGACCACTACGTGCAGGCGTGGACGGTGGGATGGGGGGGAGCGGCGAGGGGCGTAAAAGGCGTGGGGATTTTGGTCCTGCTCGGGATGCTGCTGCCGCTGGCGGCGGTTGAATTGGCGCGGCTGTTTGGGGCGAAGCATGCGCGGCCGTTCCGGTTTATCGCTGCGAGTATGATCGCGGGGTTGGTGTTTCACGGGTGGCTAACGCAGTTCGAATGGTTCAAGCCGGTGGCTGCGTCGAGCTTGGCGTTTATCGTGGTGGGGACGATGATTTTTGCGGCGCTTCGATTGGGGGTGATGAAGCAGGTGGAGGACGCGATACCGGTGATGGCGGGGACGGTGCTGGCGACGCTGTACCTGGGTGGGCAAGGGTGGTTTTTGATGGCGTTGCGCGTGAAGGAGGGAAGGCTGGTGGAGGGTGTTCCCGTGATCGAGGGGACGACGATGACGGTGGTGATGATTCTGCTGACGGTGAAGTTTACGGACATTGGGGCGTATTTCGGGGGGAGGGCGTTGGGGAGGCACAAGCTGATTCCGTGGCTAAGCCCGGGGAAGACTTGGGAGGGGCTGTTGTTCGGGGTGATGACGGCGGGGCTGGTGGGCATGGCGTGTGCGCCGTGGATGGTGAACTTAAGTTTGTGGAAGGGGCTGGTGTTTGGGGTGGTGATCGGTGGTGTGGGGCAGCTCGGGGACCTGCTGGAATCGATGATGAAGAGGGACGCGCAGATGAAGGATTCGGGCAAACTCATACCCGGTTTCGGTGGCCTGCTGGACGTGATCGACTCGCCGTTGCTGGCTGCGCCGTTTGCGTATCTGCTGTTTTCGCTGGTGTAGGTGCTTCGCGACCGTGGTCATTTGTCACAGAGAAGACAGATGAGCAGAGAGAAAGACAGGAGTCTTAGAGTGCAGGTGTCGCGTTCGGTGGGGTTATTGGGCGTGCTTCCCTGCGCACTTCTCCGTATTCATCGGTGTTCCCTGTGGTTGACCACCGCGATCAGACCGGGGTGGCCGCGCGTTCGCGGAGGGTCGGGAGGATGTCGGAGATTTCGTGGGCGAATTTGGAGTTGGGGAACTCGTGTTGGATGGTTTCGCCGATGCGGATGGATTCCTGCCAGTCTTGGCGGTTGGCGGCTGCGGTGAAGAGGTCGCGGAGTTTGGATTTGCGGTCATTGATGATGGACCGGGCGGATTCTGCGAGGCGTTCGCCCTCGGCGGGGGTGAGGTAGGGGTCGAGGAGGCGGAGAACCTCGA
>JBBRUM010000501.1:0-2771 GCA_038247815.1 Tepidisphaerales bacterium
GATGTCGAGGAGGATGACCTCTGGGCGGAAGGTGCCCGCGGCTTCCACGGCCTCGAGGCCGTCGTAGGCGATTTGGGTTTTGTGACCGATCAGGTTCATAAGCTTGGAGAGTGATCGGGCTGAGTCGCGGTTGTCATCGACGACGAGGATTCGGAGGGTGGTGGCCGGCTTCTGCTGACCGGGGGTTGGTAGTCGCGGCGGTTCGGGCATTTCTTCGAGGATTGGCAGACGGACTTTGAACTCGCTCCCCTGACTCAAACCGCCACTGTGGGCTTCCACGGTGCCGTCGTGCAACTCCACCAGGCTTTTGACGAGAGTCAGGCCGATGCCCAACCCGCTGACCGAGCGCTCGAGCGAGGTATCGATCTGCACGAACATGTCGAAGATGCGGGGAAGCTTGTCGGCGGCGATGCCAATGCCGTTGTCGCGCAGTCGGATCATCGCGTGCTTACCGTCGCGTTGGACCTCAAGGCACATCTGGCCGTGGTGGGGGGTGTACTTGCAGGCGTTGTTGAGGAGGTTACCCAGCACTTGCGCCAGGCGGGTCATGTCGGCGTGAAGGAATATCGGTCTGGGCGGCAGTATGACGGTCAATGTATGGTCCATGGCCATGTACTGCGGCCGGGCAGCTTCGACCGCGTGGTGAATGGCGGATGCCAGCTCGACCCGAACCCTGCGGAGCTCGATTGTTCCTCGGCTGATACGGCTGACATCGAGCAGGTCGTCGACGAGGCGGACCATTTGCCCGACCTGACGTTCCATCATGGCGGTGGCCGCTTGGATGGCGTCCTCCTGCGGTCGCTGGGCGTCCTGATTTGCGGTGAGCCGCATGATTTGCAGTGCGTTGCGCATGGGGGCCAGGGGGTTTCGGAGTTCGTGGGCGAGCATGGCGAGGAACTCGTTTTTACGGCGGTCGGCCTCCTGTAGTGACTGTTCGTAGCGCTTTCGCTCGGTGACATCGCGCGCGGCCGCAAAGACGCCGCGCAGCTTCCGGTCGCGGTCGTGGAAAGTCGTAGCGTTGTAGGACACCACGGTTTCCTTGCCACCTCTTGCGCGGGCCGTGAGCTCATAATCGGTTACTTTTCCCTCGCCGAGCACCATCTTGATGGCGGCCTCGGCGCGCTCGGGGTCGGTGAAGAAGTCCTTAAACGGCGCGCCGATAAGCTCGTCGCGAGTGGACCCGGTTAGCGCCTCCATCTGTTTGTTGACGTCGGTGATGATGCCCCGCGGGTCGGTGGCCATGAGCGCGTCGATGTTCGATTCGATGAGCGAGCGCGTGTAAAACTGTTGATCTCGCACGGCTTGATCGAGCAGCATGCGCTCGGCTTCGACCTGCTTTCGCGCTGTGTTGTCGGTGCCGATGAGCAAATAGCCGATGATGGTGTTGCCAACATCCCGCAGCGCAGTGACCGAAACGACGGCCGGGAAGCGGGTGTCGTCCTTCCGGATGTAGGTCAGCTCGTAAATGTCCTCGATGCCTCGTGAGGCCTTGAATACCAGGGCCTCGAAGCCCGGCGCGATGGGGGTGCCGAGCTCGACGCTCAGCGCCTTTGCGCGGGAGATGACTTCCAGCGGGTCGGAGATGTCGGCGGGGGTGATCTTGTTGATCACTTCGGCGGCTGCGTACCCCAGCATCTGTTCGGCGCCGACATTGAAGATCTGGATGACGCCCTTGGCGTCCGTGGCGATGCTGGAGAAGTTGGCGCTGTTGAAGATCGCGTTCTGCAACGCCGCTGCCTGAAGCAGAAACTCTTCCGCCTCATTGCGTGTGAAGTTATCGGTATCAATCAATTTTTTGCCCCTATGTTCCCAATTTTGTTGGGAACGTTTGGGATGCCTGCGGGTACGGCAGCATCCAAGGCGCGTGATTGAACGAATCAGGAAGTGCTCATCGTGGAGATGAGGAGGCTTCAACCGCGATATAAACCGTTTGCGGTCGCGACGACTCGGCGAGAGTATCAGCCAGCCGCGGTTTTTGCAACGGATGAACTTTCGGTGGATGTTATGTCCATGGCGTTTGAGGTAGGACATTCTGAGGTTCCCCCTTTCGTTTACTTGCCGAGGGGTTTCCGGGCGGCGTGGGTACGGAGAGTGGGCTGAGTTAGATGGGGGAGTGGTGGGACAAGCCAGGCTATGGTGGAGGATGATGGAGAGCGCGTTTTTGGCGGTGAAGTTTGGGGAGGGGTTGGGGTATGGGGCGTATGTGGGGACGGGGACAGAGGAGCAGCGGAGGAGGTGGGGGGCGGTGCATGCGGCGGTTGGGCTTACGGGGGGGCAGCGAGGGTTGCTTGGGGGGTTTACCCGGCGGATGCACGTGTTGACGGTCTCCGGGGTGTGGTGCGGGGATTGCGTGGAGCAGGTGCCGATGCTGGACCACATTGAGCAAGCCAGCGGGGGGAAGTTGGTGCACCGGCTTGTGGATCGGGATTTGCACAAGGATTTGTCGGGTGAGTTGAAGGTGTGTGGGGGGGATCGGGTGCCGGTGGTGGTGGTGATGTCGGAGGACTTTGATTTTTGTGCGTTGTTGGGTGACAGGTCGTTGTCGAGGTATCGGGCGAAAGCCGAGCGGGAGTTGGGGGCGGCGTGTGCGACGGGGTTGGTAGTGCCGGCTGGGGAGGAGTTGGCGGCGACGTTGGCGGATTGGGTGGATGAGATCGAGCGGGTGCAGTTGATGTTGAGGTTGTCGCCGAGGTATCGGAAGAAGTATGGGGATTGAGGGGGGATGTGGGGGTGGGTAACCGTTGTCGTGGAGTTGTTGGGGGGCGCGCAGA
>JBBRUM010000502.1:0-2759 GCA_038247815.1 Tepidisphaerales bacterium
ATCATGCAACTTCATCCTTCGCTCCGTTTCTATTGCGGAGTAATGCTTTGTGGTTTCCAACCACAAGCTTCCCCCGCCATTTTTTCAAAGCGGACAGTTGATGTGTGAATTCGACCGGACAGATCACATACTAGCGACACAAGTCTGTCGTCGACCTTTTCCCCAAATCGTTTATTTGATACTATCTAAAACCAAGGGAGTTCACTTATGTACCAAGTTGTTATTCGACTGTTGTTCATTTTTTCTTTCGCCGTCTCCACGGCTTTCACCCAGGTCACCACTGGCACCATTCTCGGCTCCGTCACTGATTCCGCCGGTGCCGCTGTCTCCGCCGCCACCATAACCATCAAAGAAGTCAATAAAAACACCACCAGCCGCACTCAAAGCGACGATTCAGGCTCCTTCAACGTGCCTTTCCTAGTCCCCGGCACTTACACCATCGCCGTCGAGAAGCCGGGCTTCAAGAAAGGTGTACAAACCAATCTCCTCCTTGAAGTTGACCAAAAAGCCCGGGCTGACTTCCAACTCACCATCGGCAACGTTTCGGAGACTATTGAGGTCACCGCCGCCGCCCCCCTCGTGCGTTCCGAATCCGCCGAACTCGGCGAAGTCATCGGCACCCGCGCCGTCCGCGAACTCCCCCTCAATGGCCGCAACTTCGCCCAACTCGTCTATCTGAACCCCGGCGTCACCCCTGGCCAAGCCGGCGAAAACCTCTCCGGAGCCTCCACCTTCAATCCCCGAGGCCCTTCGAATTTTAACGCCCTCGGCAGCCGCGCCAACACCAACGCCTGGCTTGTCGACGGTATCGACAACAACGAGTACACCTTTAATACCGTCATTGTCGCCCCCAGCGTCGAATCCGTCCGCGAGTTCAAAACCCTCACCGGCGTCTTCTCCGCTGAGTTCGGTCGAGGTGCTGGCGTCGTCTCCATCTCCACCCAATCGGGCTCCAACGACTTGCATGGCAACGTCTTCGAGTTCCATCGCAACCACGTCCTCGACGCTCGTAACGTCTTCGCCCCCGCCAACCAGCGCAAGCCGGTCTTCCGCCAAAATCAATACGGCGTCGCCGTCGGTGGACCCCTGATCATCCCAAAAATCTACAACGGCAAAAACAAGACGTTCTTTTTCTTTGACTACGCCGCTCTCCGCACCGGCCGCGGCATTGCCACGGTCAACACTGTCCCTACCGCCCAGATGCGCAACGGCGACTTCAGCCAGTTGATCGCCGCTGGCGGGCCCAATCTCACCATTTTCGATCCCCGCTCCACCCGCACCGTCGCTGGATCCACCACTCCCGTTCGTGACGCCTTCCCCGGCAACATCATGCCCGCCGCCGCGATTAACCCGGTAGGTCGCAACGTCCTCAGTATCTATCCCACCCCCAACGCCCCCGGTCGGGTCAACGGGCTCTTCGATAATTTCACTTCCGTCCCCAATCGTCTGGTTCGGGATAACGTCTACACCGGTCGCTTCGATCACGTCGTCAGCACCAAAGACAACATCTTCTTCCGTTACACCTATAACAACTACAACCTCACCGCTCCCCAGGGTCAGTCCAATTGCTGTCTACCCACCCCCGCCGACGCCGCCTCCCGCTTCACTCTCGGACCATTCGTCGCGGGCCTCCAGGACACCATTCTTACCACCCAAGGCTCCGCCTTTAACTGGACCCGCATCCTGAAACCAAACCTGCTGCACGAGTTCCGCGCCGGCTTCGCCCGCACGAACCCCCTCACCACCCAGCAAGACATTGGCATCAACGCCGCCACCTCGCTCGGTATCCGCAATATCAATTTGAATCGCCAGTCCTCTGGTATCCCCACAATCAACATCGCCGACATCACCGGCCTCTCGGGCGGACCCGCCTTCCTGCCGGTGAACCCTCTCCAGACCCACTACCAACTCGACAGCGCCTGGAACTGGACCGTCGGCAAACATACCCTCAAGTTCGGCTGGCACATCGTCCGGCGCGACGCCCAACCCTTCGTTAACGAGGCCGTGCGCGGCAACATGAACTTCAACCGCGCCTTTACCGCGAACCCGTCCAGCCCCGCCAACTCCGGCTTCGGCCCGGCCTCCCTGCTCACCGGCTTCATGAACAGCGGCAACCGCTCCGGCCTCTTTGAACCCTTCTATCTCCGCATCTGGGAGAACTCGCTCTACATCCAGGACGACATCAAACTCAGCCGCCGTCTCACCCTCAACCTCGGTGTCCGCCATGAGGTCTTCCTGCCCGAGACCGAGAAATACGATCGCCTTCCGAACTTCGATCTCGGCGCCCTGAAAGTCATCTATGCCGGACAGAACGGCGTATCCCGCAGCGCCAATAAGCAGGCCAATTGGAAGAACTTCGGCCCCCGCATCGGCCTCGCCTACGACCTCACCGGCAACGGTAAGACCATCATCCGCGGCGGCTACAGCTTGGTCTACTTCCCCGACCCCGTTACCGCCAACGGCCAAATCGGCCTCAACATTCCTACCTTCTTTACCCAGTCGCTGGTCTTTCCGGACTTCCCCATCGGGATGCAGGGTGTTGCCACCATCGACAACCCGTTCCCCCTGCCCTCCGCTGTCCAGCCCCGGACCACGGCCGAACTCAACGCGCTCAACCCGTCCCCTCGCATCAACGGCCATTCGTTCCTCAACCGGACGCCGTACATGCAGACCTGGACCGCCAACCTCCAGCGCCAGCTCTCGCCGTCGCTTATGGTTGAAATCGATTACGCCGGCTCCACCGGCATGAATCTCGCTCA
>JBBRUM010000503.1:0-2755 GCA_038247815.1 Tepidisphaerales bacterium
AAACCCCCACCCCAACCCGCCCCATCGCACGCGTCCACCCACTCGAGACACACATCGCCGCCACCAACCAAACACCCGTCGCCACCACCAACCCCACACACAACCCCGTCTGCACCACCATCAGCCAAAACTTCGAATACTCCGCCCCCTTCACCTCCCCCACCATCACCTCGTCATGCACCCCATGCGTCCCCGCCAACACCACCATCCCCACCGCCAACCCGCACACCACCCTCCCCCACCCATAACTCCGCCGCACCCACAACGCCCACCCCCCGACCACCATCACCACCGACAACACCACCAGCCCCACCGCCACCCCATGCACCACCGGGTTCCCCGTCGACACCGTACCCCGCACCAGTGCCCACACCGCCCCCACCAGCGTCACCCCCACCACCGGCAACGTCAGCGCCTTCCCCATCAGCTCCGTCACCGTCTTCGGATTCAACGCCGCCAACCACACCAGCGGCCCCACCCCAATCAATAGCAGTATTGCAGGTGTCATCTGTAAGTGCAGACAGTAGCCCCCACCCCACCCTAAAGTGTTCCCCACATGCCCGAAACATCCACCCCAGCCGACGTCCTCCTCGCCAAATCCTTCCCCAAAACCGCCAGCCTCACGGCTGTACTGATCTCCTCCAATCCCCCCGCCTCCTTCCCCATCCCCCTCGGCGACCTCTCGCTACTCCCCCCCGAAATCCAAGACGCCCTCAAACTCCTGCTCTCCGCCAACCACACCGGCAAGCCCGGCGAGCTCCTCTCCTCCTATATCACCCTCGGCAAATCCCCCCACCGCGTCTGCGCCATCGGCATCGGCCCACTCCCAAAGTTCAACGCCGAGTCCCTCCGCCGCGCCGCCGCCACCCTCCTCCGCACCGCCCGCAAAACCCACACCTCCTCCAAGACCGCCCCCACCCCCAAAACAACCGACGCCGCCCTTTTGCTCCCCACCCTCCCCCCCCATTCCCCGCCCCATTCCCCCGCCGACATCGCCTCCGCCCTCACCGAGGGAGCCCTCCTCTCCGCCTTCGACTTCACCCTCTTTTCCGGCTCCCGCAAAGCCAAAGACCTCGCCGAAAAACGCCCCACCCGAATCCACCTCCTCGCCTCCCCCCCAGCCGCCACCTCCGCCGCCCAAGGCTTGCACCACGCCCGCATCGCCGCCCTCTCCACCAACTTCGCCCGCACCATCGCCTCCCGCCCCGGCAACGACATCAACCCCATCACCCTCGCCGCCGTCGCCAGAGACCTCGCAGCAGAAACCGGCTTGAAGTTCTCCGCCCTCGACGAAAAACAAATGAAAAAACTCCGCATGGGCGGAATCCTCGGCGTCGGCGCCGGCAGCGCCACACCCCCCCGCCTCATCACCCTCGAACACAAACCCCCCACCGCCAAAAACCTCGGCAAGCCCCTGCTCATCGTCGGAAAGTCCATCACCTTCGACACCGGCGGAATCTCCATCAAACCCGCGGACAAAATGGGCAAAATGATCTACGACAAATGCGGCGGAATGGCCGTCCTCGGCCTCATGCACGCCCTCGCACTCCTCAAAACACCCGTCCACGTCGTCGGAATCCTCACCGCAGCCGAAAACCACGTCTCCTCAACCGCCTACCGCCCCGGCGACATCCTCACCCTCCACAACGGCGTCACCGTCGAAATCACCAACACCGATGCCGAAGGCCGCCTCGTCCTCGCCGACGCAATCTCCTACGGAATCGCCACCCATAAACCCGCCGCCGTCGTCGACCTCGCCACGCTCACCGGCGGCTGTGTCGTCGCACTCGGAACCTCCATGGCCGGCCTCTTCTCCAACTCCGACACCCTCGCAGCCGAACTCACCGCCTCCGCCTCCCACTCCGGCGAAAAACTCTGGCGACTCCCCGTCCACGACGAGCACCGCGACATGCTCAAATCCGACCTCGCCGACATCGTCAACTCCGCCGGCCGCTACGCCTCCCCCCTCACCGGCGCCGCTTTCATCTCCCTCGCCCTCCCCCCCACCAATCCCCCCCCCTGGGCCCACCTCGACATCGCCGGCCCCGCCGAATCCGACAAAGACCTCCCCTACCACGGCATAGGCGCCACCGGCTACGGAGTACGAACACTCCTCAACTGGGTGGAGACCAAAACCTAAGCCCTACTCCCAAGAGCCTGCCCTCCCCGCCCCAACGGCGGAAAGAAATGTAGCACGAGTGAAACCCGGGGATCCCCCGTCGGTACCCCGAACCCCTCCCACCCTGAACCCTCAACCCACTCGCCCGTCCCATTAAGGCGGAAAAACGTCAACACCGCTTCCAGACCCGTCAATCCCTGTCACAGACTCGTCACTCATCTACCCCACCTCTGCTCCCCCTCACCGCCTCCGCGCCCCCAACAATACCCCCGCCGTTCCCAGCACCCACACCACCCCCGGCTCAGGAACCGCCGCCGTCAAGCCGAACACAATCGGCGTCCCGCCGCTGTTACGTGTGATCCGAATGTTCGTCAGCGTCGCCTCCTCAAACCCCGCCGGCAACGCAAACTGAATCTCGTCGAAAAGGTAATTCCCGAACAGGCCCGTGTTCACGTTCCCCGTTCCCGCGCCGCCCTGAACACCGGCAACGAAAAACGCATTCTGTGTCGTCGTGCCATTGATCGTGTTCGCAAACCCACCCTGATAAAAATCCCGAATGTGATCCCCCGCGATCAACTCAAACCCAGCCGACGCACCGTTCGTCCCCGAAATCGTCACCGTCGCAATCGAACTCCC
>JBBRUM010000504.1:0-2748 GCA_038247815.1 Tepidisphaerales bacterium
CAATACCACGCGGGCGGAAAGGAAGTATCAACGGGCTATCAGCTCGCGACGTCATCCCTCGCCCGCGTCAGCAGCTGCGAGTGCTCGGAATTTTCTGGTGCAAATTGAGCATTTATGGATACCTCCGCTAAGACGATAGAGAACACTTTAGCCGGTGCCACCCATCGGTGGCAAGTGATATTTCAGAAACCCACAGCACCCACGCTACAATCCCGCCCCTCATGGCCAAGAACATCACACCCCGCTCCAAAGACTACGCACAGTGGTACCTCGACGTCATCAAAGCCGCCAAGCTCGCCGACTACTCCCCCGTCCGCGGCTGCATGGTCATCCAGCCGGACGGCTTTGCCATCTGGGAAGGCATCCAACGCGACCTCGACCGCCGCTTTAAAGATACCGGCCACGTCAACGCCTATTTCCCCCTGCTCATCCCCCAATCCTTCCTCACCAACGAAGCCGAGCACGTCGAAGGCTTCGCCATGGAGTGCGCCGTCGTCACCCACTCCAAGCTCGAGAAAGACCCGTCCGGCAAGGGCCTGCGGCCGGGGGGGGCGCTCGAAGAGCCCCTGGTCATCCGGCCGACGTCCGAAACCGTCATCGGCCACATGTACGCCCAGTGGATCCAGAGCTACCGCGACCTGCCCGTGCTCATCAACCAGTGGTGCAACGTCATGCGCTGGGAGATGCGGACCCGGCTCTTCCTCCGCACCGCCGAGTTCCTCTGGCAGGAAGGCCACACCGCCCACGAAACCGCCGCCGAAGCCCGCGAAGAAAGTCTCCGCATGCTCGACGTCTACGCCGACTTCGCCGAAAACATCCTCGCCATCCCCGTCATCAAGGGCCAGAAAACCGACGCCGAAAAATTCCCCGGAGCCGACGTCACCTTCTGCATCGAAGCCCTCATGCAGGACGGCAAAGCCCTCCAAATGGGCACCTCCCACGACCTCGGCCAAAACTTCGCCAAAGCCTTCGACATCCAATACCTCGGCCGAGACCAGAAGAAAGCCTACTGCCACACCACCTGTTGGGGCGTTTCCACCCGACTCTTTGGCGCCATGATCATGGCGCACTCCGACGACGAAGGCCTCGTCGTCCCCCCCCGACTCGCCCCCCAGGTGCTCGCCATTGTCCCCATTTACAAGTCCGACGAGGAAAAAGCCAAAGTCTCCGACTTCATCCGCAAGATCGTCACCCAAATCGTCGGCCAGGCCGAGGTCGCCTCGGCCGCCGCCCGCAACAAGGGCCGCGACATTGAGAGCTACTTCTTCGACCGCATGACCCACCAAGCCGTCGTCGTCGACCACCGCGACGCCCGCCCCGGCGATAAGCAATACCACTGGGAACAAAAGGGCGTCCCCTTCCGCCTCGAAGTCGGCCCGCGCGACGTCGATGCCGGCGTCGCCGTTTTCAAGCAACGCCTCGACCGAGCCAAGGAATCCCTCCCCCTGGCGAGCTTCACCCGCGAACTGCTCCTCCAAAAGCTCGACGCCGCACACCAACAGCTCCTCGAAAAAGCCCGCGCCTTTCAAACCGCCAGCACCCGCACCGCAACCACCTACGAAGAAATGAAAACGATCCTGGAGAAAGACGGCGGCTTCGTCCGCTGCCACTTCAAGCCCGATAAAGCCGTCGAAAAGCGCATCAAGGACGAAACCAAAGCCACCGTCCGCTGCATCCCCCTCGATTCCGCTGCCGCCGGCCCCGGTAAGTGCATATACACCGGCCAAGACACCGACGTCCAAGTGCTCTTCGCCCAAGCGTACTAACGACTACCATCCCCGTCGGTGAATCCCCCCGACCCCCAACCCTCTCCCGACTCCCCCCCTTCCCCCCCTTCCTACCCCCCTTCGCCCGCCCCTTCCGCTCCGCCCGAGTTCTCCCACTACCCGGGAATCCCCGCGCCCATCCGCGTGGCCCTCACCGTCGTCGACCCCGTCCCATGCTCCTACCTCCCGGGCAGAACCTCCGTCTCCCGCGGACTCTGGGCGAGTCGGATTGACGACGCCGCGATGGAAGCCTTCCTCGACGCCGGCTTCCGCCGATCCGGCCACATCCTCTACCAGCCGGTATGCCCCGGCTGCCGCGCCTGTGTCCCCCTCCGGATCGACGTCGCCGCGTTCACGCCCTCACCCTCACAACGCCGCTCCTCTCGCCGCAACGCCGACCTCGAAGTCTCCGTCGCCGCCCCCGTCTTATCCGGGGAAAAGCTCGCCCTCTACGACCTCTATCTCCGCCTGCAACACGACCGCGCCGAATCTCCGGAGAAAGTCGATCTCGAATCGTTCCTCTACTCCTCCCCCGCAACCACCATCGAAATCGAATACCGACTCCCCAACCGCGAGCTCATCGGCGTGGGGATCTGCGACATCACCCCTGGCGTGCTCTCCTCGGTGTACTTCTACTGGCACCCCGACCATCACCGCCGCTCGCTCGGCGTGTTCAGTACCCTCCGCGAACTAGACCTCGCCCGCCGACTCGGGCGTGAGTGGTATCACATGGGCTATTGGGTCGCCCACTCTAAAACGATGGACTACAAATCGCGTGTCGGTGTGCACCAACTTCTCCACCCCGACGGTGGCTGGCGAGGCGCGGTATCAAAACCAAAAGATTAGCGTTCACTCTCGCTGTTCATTAACGCCGCCGACTTGGTACACTTCCTAGACCTTACCATGTGGCACACCTCTCATTGAATACCTCCCGATCCTTATGGCAGTCACATTCCCCACCTTGACGAAGGACAAACCCCCC
>JBBRUM010000505.1:0-2737 GCA_038247815.1 Tepidisphaerales bacterium
CTTCCCCCCCACATCCCTCCACGCCTTCCAAGCCCGCTGCTCCACAACCTTCCAATCCACCAAAATCAACTTCCCCTCCTCCGCCGCCACTCCCACCTCGCTCTCCGCCCCACCCCCCGAACCTCCTCCCGCACCTTCCCCCGCCGAACCACCCCGACCCATCCCCACTCCACCTGCCTGAACCACACCACCCACTTCCCCACCCTCCGACCCCACCAGCTCCGCACTGATCTTCCCGTACTTCTCCAACGCCACAATCAGGTTCCCCAACTCCGCCAGCGCCATCGGTCCCGTCTGCGTCGCGATCGACCCCAGCCGCGTCAACGCCCCCTGAAACATCACCGACTCCCGCATCAACTTGTTCCGATGCATCGCCACCGCACGCCTCTTCGTCTGCGCCTCCTCCAGCGACGCCAGCGACACCTTTACCACCTTCTCCTCATCCACAAACGACTGCCGCTCTCCGGCAACCCCCTTAAACAGCTTCTTCATCCGCAGCTTCTCCAACGCCTGCTGATGCTTCTCGTGCCTCTTCCTCTCCTCCAACTTCCAGTGGTGCGCCCGGTTCAACTCCAGCCACTGCATCGTCCGATTCACATCACTCGCCGCGTCCGACACCGCCGAGCCCACCACCTCCACAAACCGCGCAATCCCCCCCCCGCAACCTCACCAGCGCCTCCAACGACTGAACATCCGCCCGCTGCGCCATATGTCACGACCCTACCGAAGAAAACCCACGACCGACAACATAGATCAGCTCAGAGAAAACAACCCACTACCCACGTCTGCCGTCCCGGCCCCGATTCACCCAAGCCAACACGTTCGCCTTCCTCTGGGCTCATCTGTGTTCTCTATGGTCATTTACCCTCCATCATTTCTGCCTCAAATACTCCTCGATCGCCGTCGCCTTCTTCCCCAAAAACTGCACGTGGGCATGCGACGCTTCCAGAAACTGCGTAAGCGTCCTCGCAGTCGTTTCAAACCCCTCGCTGAACTTCTTCTGCTCCTGATCCCGCCAAGATTGCTCAAGATTGCGCAGCCGCCCGTGCAGCCCTTGCAGTAATCCCGTGAGATCTTGGTTGAATCGATTCAGGTCCGCAGCAAAACGACGCAATTCCGTCGGGTCAACATTGGCTTTGCTCATGGAAATAAAGTTTACCGCACTGACAGCAGGTGGACACCCCGAAAGGTGTCCATGGAAAAATCCACACAAAATTGGAACTGATTGCCTCTCTCACGAATAATGGGATACAAGAAAACAAAGTACCCCCAAATTCATCGATTCACTCTCCTGACGCCCGCGATCCACTCCCACAGGTCGCGGGCGTCTTGTTTACCCACCGAACACCATCCCCTTCACCCCCCCACCTCCCCTTGCGTGGATCTTCTCCCGGCTACACAATTCTCAGCAGATCGCCGTGACCCAAGAACATCACTGAACAACCTTTCCCGTCAAAGGAGCTCCCCCGTGATCCGCAAACTCTCGATCCTCGCAGCCGTCGCCTCACTCTCCCTCACCTCACCCTCCCACGCAGGCCCCGCCGTCCCCCCACCCCCACCCGCCGCCGACGGCAAACCCGCCGAAAACCCCGCAGCCGCAAAGTCCATCGCAGAAATCGTCGCCGCATCCCCCGAACACAAAACCCTCGCCGCACTCCTCTCCGAAACCGGACTCATCAGCGCCTTCCGCAGAGGCGGAACCTTCACCCTATTCGCACCCACCGACGCCGCATTCGCCAAACTCGGCCAAGCCAAACTCGATGACCTCAAAAAACCCCAAAACCGCAGCAAACTCATGGAAATCCTCACCTCACATGCCGCACTCGGAAAAATCCTGGCAGCCGACGTCAAAACCGGCGACGTCGAAATGATGAATCAGAAAAAAATCCCCGCCAAAGTCGACGGCGAGACCATCACCATCGGCAACGCCACCGTCACCACCGCCGACCTCGCCGCCACCAACGGCGTCGTTCACGTCCTCGACGCCGTCATCGTCCCCAAGTAATCACTCCCCCTTACCACTACACCGTACACCCGCCGGATTACCCCTGGTCCCTCTTTCATTTCATCAAACCCCAGTCCGCAATCTTTGCAACATCTTTGCATCTAACCTCTTCCCCCTTCTCCGAGGTCCTCCATGATCACCGCCAACCTCCTCCTTTCCGCACTGCTCTTACTCTCCTCCGCCACCTTCGTCTCCGCACCACCCGCCGAGCAACCCAAAGACCCCCACGCCGGCCACCACCACCACGACCACGCCGGCCCCGAAGACATCAACGGAATCCTCGAAAAAACCGAGGAATTCTCCACGCTCGTCGGCTTGCTCAAGCAAGCCGACCTCACCGACGCCATCGAAGACGCCGGACCCTACACCCTCTTCGCTCCCACCAACGACGCCTTCGCCAAACTCCCCGAAGCCACCCTCGAACGCCTCGCCAAACCCGAAAATCTCCCCGAACTCAAAAAACTCCTCCTCTCCCACGTCATCAAAGGCAAACTCCTCGCCAAAGACCTCAAATCCGGCGAGCTCGAAACCCTCGCCGGAACCAAACTCAAAATCACTGTCACCCCCGAAAAGGTCACCATCGGCGACGCCCCCGTCGACCACGCCAACATCGACGCCTCCAACGGCGTCATCCACGCCCTCTCAGCCGTCGTCCAATAACCCCCAAGGCAATCTCCCGTCGCCGCCTTTCAACGCGACAGATCAAGCTGGCGATACCGGTCGAGAATCACA
>JBBRUM010000506.1:0-2734 GCA_038247815.1 Tepidisphaerales bacterium
CAATCTCCAACCTTCCCGCAAGCATCATCGGAACCAGTCTCGGAAACAGCACCTGGCAACTCGTCGTCCCAGCTACCGGCTTCTACGACCTCATCGCCGGACAAGCAGATGCATGGCGGATCGTGCAGTCCAAGGTGCTCCTGCAAGCCGGTATTCAAACGTTCACCGTCACCTCGGCCACCCAGGTCGAACTGCTCTCCAACTCGCTTGTCAACGTGATCCCCGAGCCCGCGTCCGCCGTGACGGTTCTCGCGCTCGGCGGTTTTGTCTTCACCTCGCGCCGTCGCCGTTAACTACAAGGAACCTTCCCGATGCTCTCAAAGATCGTCCTGGCAGCCGCCGCCGCGCTTTGCGTTGTGGCCCCCGCGTTCGCCCAGTCACCCGTCCCCGCGAACTCAGCGACCCCCGAGGTCCGCGGAACCTGGCTGACCACCACCGCCAACGACGCCATCTCCACCCCCGCCAAGACCGCCGCCACGATGAAGCGCCTGCGCGACATCGGCTTGAACGTGGTTTACATCGAGTGCTGGAAGCAGGGGTACACCGAGTACCCCTCGCCCACGATGGAAAAGCTCATCGGCGTCTCGATGAAGGTCAACGGTGCTGGCGCCTTGCAGCGTGACCTCCTCCACGAGGGCACCATCGAAGCCCACCGCAACGGCATGCTCTCGATCGCGTGGCTCGAGTACGGGTTTATGACTGCTTACGCGGGGACGAGCAACGAACTCACCGCCCTCGGCGAAAAGGAGGGCTGGCTGCTCCGTGATAAAGCCGGCAATCTCGTCGGGAAGAAAAACGGGTTCATCTGGATGAACCCGCTGCACCCCAAAGCCCAGCAGATCGTCATCGACCTCACGCTCGACGCCATCCGCCTGCACGACCTCGACGGCATTCAGCTCGATGACCGTATCGCCATGCCCACCGACATGGGCTACGACCCGTACACCGTTGAGCTTTACGGCAAGGAACACAACGGCGCCAAGCCCCCCGAGAACGAGAAGGATCCGGCGTGGATTCAGTGGAGGGCCGATAAAATCACGGAATTCGCCAAGAGATACGCGGCCGCCGTCCGCGCCGCCAACCCGACCCTCATCGTCTCGGTCTCCCCCGCCCCGTTCCCCTGGAGCCTGGAAAACTACGCCTGCGACTGGCCGAAGTGGCTGGCTTGGACGGGCGAAGCACGTTGGGACGAGTTCGTCCCCCAGAACTACCGGTTTAACTTCGAACGCACCGCAGCCAGCATCGCCGAAGCATTCCCCTTCATCGGCGACCGCCGCAAAGACCTCATCGCCGGAATCCGCATCGTCGGCGACGGACCCGACATGCCCGAGAAAGACCTGATGCAGTCCATCGAGTTCTGCCGGAAGGAAGGCCTCGGCGGACACGTCCACTGGTTCTCGCGCGGCGTGCTCGATGTGTTCCCCGAAGAGCTCAAGGCCTTCTACAACGTCGCCCAGCTTGGCCATGCCCCCCATCCCGCCCGACCGGCGGATTGGCGCAAACCCCCCATTGTCGCAAAAGAAACCGGCGAAGGCGCCTGGACGGTGTCAGTAGAACAGCCGGGGAATTACCGGGTTATTGCCCTGCTGGGCACGGATCCCGCCCAGTGGGTGACGGTGGAGTCCCGTAATTTCGCGGCGGGAACGGCGGTTTTGAGCATTTCCGACGCTGCGGCGGTGGAACTGCTCGTCGACCGCCGCCCGGCGAAATAGTTTCGGCGGGGGGTATAAAAGGGGGGTTGACAGGGGCCAGATTGAATTGGAATGCCGCAACCAATTGATACCCCATCGCGGGGAGTGTTATATACTCTCTCAGGTTCCTGAGCGGGCGTATCCGACAGGAATGTGCAAACGTGTGTGTTGGAGGCACTCGTCTGCCCGGCGTCGCTGGGCGACAGTTTTAGGATAAAGGGAGAAGATATGAACCGTTCGATTCTGGCTATCGCCGTTGCGGCTGTGTCGTTCACGACCGTCTCGGTCGTTTCTGCCGCCATTCCCAGTCTCGCCCCCCTCGCGACCTTCGGCGGTGGCGACGGTTGGCGTGCACCGAATGAAATCATCACCGGTGACTCGGTTGCCGCCTATCCCTACTTGGGTACGGGCAGCCTCGAGCGCGGTCTGGCGTACAACCCGGTGTCGGGGAACCTGATCTTGGTCTCCCGCAGCACCGCCGGCAACGGCATTCGCGTTCTCTCGGGCGCGACCGGGGCAGACATCGGGTTCCTTAACCAAGGTACCGGCGTGATCACCGGCGGGACGTTCTCGACCAGCACGGTGGGTGTCGCAGCCGACGGCGCTGTGTATGTGGCCAACCTTCAAGTTAACGCGGGCACGGGCGCCTTCAAGGTCTATCAGTGGTCGACCGAAGCTCAGGCGGCTCCGGCGGTTTTCTTCAACTCGACGATCACTGGTTTCGCCGGAACCCCGCGGCTTGGCGACTCGCTGGACGTGACGGGTTCGGGAGCGGGCACTCGGGTTCTTGCCGGTGCATCGGGCTCGACCGGTTACGCCATTATCACGGCGTCGGGCGGCTCTTCGGTCGCCACGTTCGCCCCCACCGGCCCGGCCGCCGGTGACTTCCGCTTGGGCGCGACCTTTGCGGGCAGCGAGTTTGATGTTTGGGGCAAGCAGACGGGTGGCACCGCCGCCGCGGCTCCGCTCCGTCGGACGACCTACGCCCCCGGCGCTGGCGTCGGCAGCAACACGCTTGTTTCCGGCGGTGAAATGGCGCTCGA
>JBBRUM010000507.1:0-2713 GCA_038247815.1 Tepidisphaerales bacterium
GATCGGCGAAATTCGCGACGAGGAAACTGCCCGCGTCGCCGTCCAAGCCGCGCTCACCGGCCACCTCGTCTTGGCCACGCTTCACACCAACGACGCAGCCGGCGCCGTCACCCGCCTCACCGACATGGGCGTCGAACCCTACCTCCTGTCCTCCGCGATCGTCGGCGTCATCGCCCAGCGCCTCACCCGCACCGTCTGCCCAGACTGCTGCGTGAACTACTCCCCCCCCCCGCCGAGCTTGCCGACGCGGGCCTGGCGGCGAAGTCCGGCCGCCCGTTCCGCCGGGGCGAGGGCTGTCGCAAGTGCCACGACACGGGTTTCAAGGGCCGACTCGGCGTTTACGAGGTGATGGAGGTCACGCCCGGCCTGCGCCGCATGGTCTCGCGCAACGCCCCCTCGCACGAGCTCCGCGACGAGCTTAGGGTGCTCGGCGTAAAGACCCTCCGCGAAGAGGGCATCTTCCTCGCGCTCGACGGCAAAACCACCCTCGAGGAAGTCCTCCGCGTCACGCACTCTGACGACGAGTCGCCCCTGCCCGCCACCACCCCCGCACGTGGCCCCGCGACGGAGGCCGCATGACCCCGCGCGTCACCGCACAACCCTCCCGCCGGCCCGCGACCAGTGCCCCGCGACCCGCGACCCGCGACCCGAAAAGTAGCTTCCGCACCTCCCCCAGCCGCCGCGAAACGAACCACCCTCTCCAGCGGCCGGCGCCTCAAGCTCACCGCCAACCTCTCCCGCCAGCTACAGGTCCTCGTCGCCACCGGCACGCCCCTCTCCCAAGCCCTGCACGCCGTCGAACGCACCGCCAAATCCGACAGCTGGCGCGCCGTCATCTCCCACCTCCGCCGCAAGGTCGACGAGGGCACCCCCCTCTCGCGCGCCATGCGCGCCACCTGCGTCTTCGACGCCGTCGCGCTCTCGCTGGTGTGAGCGGGGGAATCCTCCGGGAACATGCCCCTGATGCTCTCCCGCCTCGCCGACCTCTCCCGCCGCCAACTAAAGCTCCGGACCGCCGTTCTCTCGTCGATGATCTATCCCGCAATGCTCATCGTCCTCGGAATGGGCGTGCTGACCACGATGCTCGTCTTCGTCCTCCCCCGGTTCGAGGGGCTCTTCGCCACGCTCGACACACCCCTGCCGGCGACCACCAAATGGCTCATGCTCGCCAGCGAACTGCTCCGCACCCAGTGGATGTTCGTGCTCCTCGCCATCGGGGCCTTGGCCGGAGGGGTGATGTGGGCGCTCAAGAGCGGCGCGGTCCGGTCCGTGCTTGACCGGCGTTTGCTCACGCTTCCGATGGTCGGCGAGCTGTTCAAGTCGTTGATGTCGGCCCGGATCTCCCGCATGCTTGGAACGCTGCTCGAATCGAAGGTTCCCCTGCTGGAAAGTCTCGAACTCACGCGCGCCGGATGCGTCAACCGCGAGTACGCCGGGCTCATCGCCCGCGCCGAGGCCGCCGTTCAGCGGGGCGAACCCCTGAGCTCCGTCATGGAGGGTCACGACTTGATCGTCGCCTCCGTGCAGGAAGCCATCCGCAACGGCGAGCACTCGGGTCAGATCGGCTTGCCGCTCTGCCAGCTCGCCGACTTCTTGGACGAGGAGAACGACGTCATCCTCAAGACTCTCACCGGCGTCATCGAGCCGGTGATCCTCGTCGGGCTGGGGCTGATGGTCGGGTTCATCGCCATCTCGATCTTCCTGCCCATGTTCGACCTGATCACCGCGGCGCAGGGGGGTGCGAATTGACCGGATGGTGGCGAACAATCTCGAGGATCGGCGTCGAGCTCGACGGACGGCGCGTACGCGCCACCCAGTTCCAGACCTCCCGCGGCGTCAGCGTCGTCCACGCCGTCGCCGAAGTGCTTCTGCCAGCCGACAGTGACGGGCAACGCTCCGCCGAACTCATCGCCGGCGTACTCTCCAGACGCGGGTTCCTCGGGACTGAGCTGTGCGTGGGCGTACCCGTCGGCGTCCTGCAGTCGGACCTCGTCGAGGTCCCGGCCGGCGCCGCCGACTCGCCCTCGGACGGCCTCCGAGAAATGTTCGCCAAAGCCACGCGCCGCACGCCCGACGACCTTGAGGTCGGATTCTGGCGCGGGGTCGAGGGCGCTTCGGCCGCGTTCGCCGTCGCGTTGTCTCACGACGAGGCCCGCCGCCTCGTATACCCGCTCCGCGACGCGGGGCTGGACGTCGCCGCCATCGGCTGCGCCGGTTCGGCGTTGGCGGAGGTCGTGACGCGTCTTGAGGTTCATCCCGGCGAGGTCACCGGCGTGGTTTGCTTCGGTTGGGACCACAACCACTTCGTGCTACTCCGCGGGGGCGATGTCCTCTATCAGCGCTCACTGGACACCCCGGGCTTCGAGATCGCCCTGGACACCCACGAAGCCGCCACGCGCCGCGCCACAAGTGCCCTGGCCGACGAGATCGCCTCGACGCTCGACTGCGTCCCACGCACCTTCCCCGGTGTCACCCTCGAGCGCGTTTTTCTCTCCGGACTCCTCGCGGAGCGCGACCACCTCGCCGAGATGCTCCGAAAGCGCCTCGTGCACTTCGATGTCGCGTGCCTCGGCGGGTTCGCCCCGGCCGGGAGCCGGTTCGACGTCGCCGCCGGTTTGGCCCTGGCGGAGATGGGCCCATAAGCGGTTCACCGGGACAATGGAATTTGCTGCCCCGAGACATTGTGCGCGAACGTGCCCGCCGCCAGCGCCGC
>JBBRUM010000508.1:0-2708 GCA_038247815.1 Tepidisphaerales bacterium
GTCGTTCGGCCTTCGGGCCAAAGGAGCGACTGATGAAGACGAAGCTGAGCGTCGAAAGCCTCGAGATGCGAGATAACCCGAGCTGGCTTTCGGACGGCTGGAGCTGGGTTGTTGATGCCGGCGGCGTGGTGCTGACCACGCCGCGCGATATCATCCGGATACCCGTTGCTGTCGGTGCGGTAGGGTCTGCGGGGAACCTGCCCTCCGCGTCGATACTCCTGATGCACTCGCTGCAAGACAACCCGACGGACATGGTCTTCCAAAACGGCAGCGGCTTGAGCAATCAGATTCAGGCGTCGCCCGAGTATCAGGCGGCTCTGACGGCGATCAAGGACAAGATCAAGGACTTGCCACCAGGGGAGTTTCACGGCACGAGTGGGATCAAGTTGGAGTCCGACCGAGATCTGTTCCTGGCGATTCACAGCGCGGACATCACCTACAGCGGCGTCAAGAACCCGGACGGCACGTTCACGCTCACGGTCAACATCGTGGACACGTACAACTTCGAGTCGCAAGCCGTCAACCCGGGTAGCTACTACGGCGGCTACTTCTACGGAAACGGTATCAAGGGGGCGTTCACGACGATCATCAACGAGTTGGCTGTGGGTGAGGAACTGCTGACGGGTATCCGCCCGTATAAGGTCACGGTGGTAATTCAGGAGAAGTGATGACCAAGACGACGAAGTACCTGGTAGTCATCCCCGTGTTGCTCGCCGTGCTCTTTGTCTTGGCGTGTGCCTTCGCCTTCGTGGCCGGGTACGTTGTGAGCCTGGACGCGAGCAAGCCAGTGCCCCCTGGGACGTGGGGCAAGGACACGGTGGACACCTGTTGCGGCGGTCGCTTCCAGGTGCTCAAAGCCGGAAAAGGGCGGTACCACTTTTGGGACAATACTAAGCCATTACCTCTTCACACTGAAGTAAACAGCTATGGCTACGAGGGGGACGATTATGTAGTTCGTGGGGGCGGCAAAACGATCCGCATCAGAAAATGCGAGGTCGTCGCGGACGGCAGATAGATGACACCCGTTATGGCGGCTGATGCCGAACCAGGCGCTGCAGTGGACCGGTGCCGCAAAGCCAGCCCCGGCCACTGAGCTGGGTCGTTCGGCGGCAAGAGAGGACTAACGCGATGCGGTCTCGAACACACTGGGCATACCTGGGTTGGGTGGGTCTCCTCGGGCTCGCGGTCTGGACGTGCGGCTCCGCTCGCGCGGCCGACGTGACGGGAGCCGAGCTGGACGAGGCGACCGATCGCCGGTTTCCCGCCACTCCTTTCGTCATCGACGTGACCCGAGCACCCTACAAGGCGAAGGGCGACGGGAAGACCGACGACACGGTCGCGATCCAGAAAGCCCTCGACGACGCGATGGGACGCCACAGGATTCTGTACTTCCCCAACGGGACTTATCTCGTCTCGGCAACCCTCAACTGGGCGAACAAGAACTCCAACAAGCAACCGGCGTGGGGCTTCAACTGGGTGCAGGGTCAAAACCCGCTCAAGACCGTCATCCGGCTGAAGGACGACACGTTCACCGATCCCAGGATGCCCAAAGCCGTCATGTGGTGCGGCGGGTTCGGTTCGGCCGACTGGTTCCACAATTACGTTCAGGACATGACATTCGATGTCGGTCGGGGTAACCCGGGGGCTACCGGATTGCAGTTCTACTCGAACAACAGCGGCGCGGTCCGCAACGTGGCGGTCGTATCCCAGGACGGCAAGGGAGTTATCGGTCTGGACCTGGCGCACAGGGAGATGAACGGGCCATTGCTGGTCCGGAACGTTGTCGTGCGGGGCTTTGGCATCGGTATCCAAACCGGACGCGCTGTGAACAGCCAGACCTTCGAGAGAGTCACCCTGACCGGTCAGTCGCGATTCGGATTCGACAACGAGGGGCAAGCGATCAGTATCCGGCAGTTGAAGAGCGACAACGCCGTTCCCGCCGTGCGGACTTACGGGGTTCTGTCGATCCTCGAGGCGGACCTGCAGGGGCGCGAGGGCGCGAAGAACGGACCCGCGATCATCAACTACAACGGCGGCAAGATCGGTCTCCGAGACGTGACGACTAAAGGGTACGGCCGGGCGCTGGGCGATGTCGAGACGCCGGACTTCGTTGCTGTCTATCGCATCAAGGGGGCGGACAAGGTCGGCAGTGAAGGGCCGAACATCCCCGAGTATTTTTCCCACCCCGCGACGAGCCCGTTCGGGGGCCAGGCGAAATCGCTCCGGCTGGCGGTTCAGGAAACCCCTGACGTGCCCTGGGATGACCCCAGGACGTGGGCCGTGGCCGACAAGTTCGGTGCCGACCCGACCGGCCAGAAGGACTCGTCCGCCGCGATCCAGAAGGCCATCGACTCCGGTGCGACGACCGTCTTCCTCCCCGGCTTCTATGCTCTCGAAAAACCGATCGTCATCCGCGGCAAGGTTCGGCGGTTGCTCGGCACCGGTGCCTGGATCGATTACAACGGTAAATCCAAACCGGACATCATCATTGCCGACGGAACCGAAAAGGTCGTGGTGATCGAACACTTCGCCCCCATCAATGGCGGGGTTGAAATCCGGACGGACCGCACCGTCGTGATCCGGAGTGTCGAAACCAACATCACCCACAAGGGGAAGGGTCCGTTGTTTCTGGAGGACGTGGCGACCGGGAACTTGAAGTTCCAACCCGGCCAGAAAGTGTGGGCGCGGCAACTCAACGTCGAGAACGA
>JBBRUM010000509.1:0-2703 GCA_038247815.1 Tepidisphaerales bacterium
GGGGGGAGGGGGAGGATGATTTCGGTGGGGCGGAGTGCGCGGGCGCGCTCTTCAAGTAGGAGCTGGCGGACGGATTTGGGGAGGGTGTTATCGGGGCGGGCGTAGGGGCTGGCTGGGCCGGTGGTGGGGTGTGCGGAGTCGACGGTGCGGAAGGAGACGTGCTCGAACTCGCCGCCGGGGACGCGGACGGGGGTGGGAGGGACTTGGGGGAAGGCGGCGGAGGCGTCGTGCGGGGCGGGGGTGGCGGGTGGGGGGGGGACGACGAGGGTGACGTGCGTGGAATGCTGGCTGGACACGGGGCGGGGGAGGAGGAAGAGGATGTCTTGGCCGAGGGAGGAGAGGGCTTTGGTCAGGCCGTAACACGCAGTACCGAGACCACCGGAGATGAACGGGGGGAACTCCCAGCCGAGCATGAGAACGCGCATGAATGCCTTGGTGCCCGATGTGGGAATAAAGGGGTGAAACCCGACTCACTTGTATCAGCCGACGAGGGCGCCGTCGGAGGATACGCCTCGTCGGAAAAGAACCGCTCACCGCAACCTAAGGAGGGGGGGTGGGGGGTGTCAATCAGAGAATCGTAATCAGCGCGTTTCCGGATGCGGTTCGGTGTCGCATGGGTGACCGGATGTGTGAGGCGGGTTGCAGAGGGCGCGGAGGTGCGGAGTGCGTAGAGTGACGGAGATGGCTGACAAGGAGTTGAAGGTTGCTTCGACGGAACGGGAGAGGGTGGGGCCGGCGGTCTATGTGCGGACTCAGGGCGTGGGGCGGATAGGGATGTGGGGGAGGGTGCTGGCGGGGGGGATCGCGGTGGGGTGTTTCGCGGTGTTGGGGGTGGCGGCGTGGGTGTCGCCGGACGGGCGGGGGGTGGGGACGCATGAGCAACTGGGGTTGCAGCCGTGTGGGATGATGGTGGTGTTCGGCTTGCCGTGTCCGACGTGCGGGTACACGACGAGCTTCGCGATGTTTGCGCGGGGGAGGTGGTTGGCGAGTTTTTGGAATCAGCCGGCGGGGTTTTTTGGGGCGTTGATAGCGGCGATGACGGCTTGGGGTGGGGTTTGCGTGGCGGTGTGGGGTTGGCGGGTGGAGGGGTTGTTGGGGCGGTGGTTTACGGGGCGGGTTGTGGTGGGGCTGGCGGGGCTTGTAGTGGTGGCGTGGGGGTGGAAGATGGTGCTGGTGAGGGGGTGGGGGTAGAGTGCCGCGAAGAGCTGATGGATGCAGGATGGAGTTGGTGGTTGGTAGTTTGTTTGATTTGGAACGGGGTTTGAGATGGTTTCTGTGACGCGAGCAATGGTGACGGGGTTGATGGGGGTGGTGGTGGTTTGGCTGGGGGGGTGTGTAGCGGCGGGATTTTTGGCGGCGGCGATCCCGCCGACGCCGGTGGCGGCTGCGTACAAGGGGTTGGCGGGGCAAAGCGTGGGGGTGATGGTGTGGACGGATCGGTCGGTGCGGATTGACTATCCACTGATTCAGTTGGACGTGGCAAACATTGCGCAGGCGAACCTGGCGGCGGCGCAGAAAGACAAGAAGGACGACCTTAAGTTGACGACATTTCCGGTCGAGCCGAGGTCGATTGTGCGGTTCCAGCGGGAGAATCCGGGTCTGGAGGCGCGGCCGATCACGGAGGTGGCGGGGGAGTTGGGCGTGTCGCGGCTGATTTACATCGAGATTACGGATTTCCAGACGCGTCCGACGGCTGAGTTGGAGTTGTTCCGGGGTACGGTTACGGGGTCTGTGAGGGTGGTTGAGGTGGACGCGAACGGGGTGGGTCGTATCGGGTTTCAGGAGGACAAGATCACGGTGACGTTCCCGAAGAAGGGTCCGCCCGAGGGGGTGCTGAATTCGAGCGACGTGCGGATGTATCAGGGGGTGCTGTCGGAGTTTGCGACGCAGGTGGCGTGGCGGTTCTTCACGCACACGCCGCCGGATGAGGTGGGCAACGCGTCGAACAGGCGGTAATGGCGGCGCGCGAAGAGAAAGGTGGCGGCGTGAGAATTTGTGGCGTGAAAGGTTCGGGCGCGATGCGAGGTTACATGGGGAGGGTTCTTGCGCTCGGGTTGGGGATTACGCTGGCCGGGGTTGGGGGCGGGTGCGCGGCGGTGGGTGTGGCGGCGTACATGCTCGAGCCGCCGAAGAAGTCGGTGGCGAAGTACACCCCTACGACGCGTCCGATGGCGGTGGTGGTGGAGAACGCGCGTCAGAAGGGTAGCGCCGGACTAATCCGAGACCAGATGTCCGGGTTCCTCGTTGCCGAGCTGCGGGAGCACAAGGTGGCCGAGATGATCGAGAACCACCGGGTGTACGATCTTCGGTACGCGGATGTGAAGGCGTTTCGGGCGATGTCGGTGGACGAAATCGGGCGGCGTGTGGGGGCGGATCAGGTGCTTTACATCGACCTCGTGCAAGCCGACGTCGCGGACGTGACAGAGGGAACCATGATGAAGGGGTCGCTGATTGCGATGGTGCGGCTGGTTGACTCGAAGTCGGGCGAGGTGCTCTGGCCGGAGGCGTCGGAGGAGGGGTTTGCGTTGGTGGTGGAAACGCCGCTGCAGACGCAAATGGACCGTACAAACGTGGAGGCGATGCGGGAGGGACTTGCGCGATCGGCTGCGGGAACGATCGCGAAGTTGTTCTACACGTACAACCTGCCGAGGTAAATGCGGCGGCGGGGCGACGGGGGGCAAGGGCGACGGGGGGCAAGGGCGA
>JBBRUM010000510.1:0-2702 GCA_038247815.1 Tepidisphaerales bacterium
ACACGGCCGCCGCCGCCGAGTAGGGCGGCGACGAAACCGGTGATGTCCGAGTCGAGGACTTCGCCGTCGCCGTTGAAGTCACCGATGAAGGTGAAGTCGGCTTCGCTGCGGGTGGGGAACTGGGCGACGAGGGAGGCGAAGTCGCCCGTGAGGGCGCTGACGAAGAGGGAAATGTCGGAGTCGAGCACTTCGCCGTCGAAGTTGAAGTCTCCCTTGAGGAGTGAGGGGGCGACGGCGATATTGAGGTCGAACCCGGCGATGCGGCCGTTGTCGGTTGAGTCGCTGTCGAGGATGGAAAGCGTCCATGTGCCCGCGATCGGCTGCCCGATGAATGCAGATAGAGGAGACTGCGGGGCATAGGTTCCGGTAGGGATGGCTGTTCCAGAGATGGGGAACGCGCCGCCGCCATCGGCGATGGTGTAGTTGCCTATGAAGTCGGCACTGAAACTACCGACAGTTCCAAGGCTGCCGGGAAGACGGGTAAAGAGGGGAACGCTGATCGTGCCGTTGCTAAGCGTGGCACTCAGGTCTCCCGCAAAGGTGTGTACGAGGCCGCGGAGGTCGATGCCCTCAAAACCACCCACCGTGCCGGGGCCGGAGAGGGTGAATGTGAAGTCGCGCGCGGGCAGAGGACCGTCGGGGATGGTGCCTTCGTCGGTTGAAACCACGGTGGAAACGGTTCCCCGTCCGCTGCTGCCGGAAGTTTGGTCGACAACAGTAATCGGGCCTGAGGGAAGAACGAGGTTGTATGACACGGTTCGCGGTGTCGCCGTCCAACTGAAAGTCGGACCGGAGCTGATGCTATTGGTTGCGGCGGCGGCTGGGTCGAACGATGGCGTGTAGAGGTGCTGTTGCCAGCCTCCCGTGCCAGCGGTTCGAGTGATGATGCTGGTGAAGCTATACCCTCCGCCGAGGGAATTGAAAGCATTGGCGCGATACGGAACGATGCTAGAGCTCAAGGGTAAAGTGGCACCGACGCCAAAGCCGTCGCCGAGCGCGCGGAGCTAGGTGGGCGCTGTGTCGTCAAGCAAACTGCTAAACGACGCGACTTGGACTGGGATGTAGGTCGGGCCGATGAACAGCGTCGCCGACGCCACACTGGAAACCGCCATAACCGCCGCCGAGACTACCAAAGCACGCATTTTCATCGAATCTCCCTTTGTCTGCTGTGAGCACGTTTTCGGTGAGTTCCCACACATCTGCGCGGCTCTATTCGGGGGCAGCTTACGCCATGGGTCAGTGAAAAAACCGTAAAAAGTGACCCAAAGGAACATGGGCAATTTTGGGCAAAATTGACTGCGGGTAGTCATTTTTTATTTCACGAACCTGCAATACATCCGGCGTGCAACGCCGGGAAACTCGATGGGAATACTGAACTTGCGTCGTTCGCGGTCGTCCCCACAGCCGAAGGTCGCCGCGGGCGCTTGTGGGTACGCGAGGCGTCGTTGGGGGTGGCGCAGCGACGGAGCGGGGTGGATCACTGGGCGGCAGGAAGGCGCAAGTGTGCCAAGGGCGGGGGCAATTGGTTTCGAAGGGATTGGAGAGGAGCGGGGATGGGCCGAGCGACCTAGGTGCTTACGGGGCGGAGGGGGGGGGCGGAGGGGAGGGGAGGGGGTCGGAGTGCGCGGCGGAATGTTTTCGGGAGCGGAGGAGGAGGTGGGTGTAGAGCAGGAGGTTGAGGGCGACGGTGAAGTAGCCGATGTTTTTGTAGAAGAAGGGGGGAAAGCCGGCGGCTTGGATGAGAGGTTCGAAGTAGTAGCCGAGGAATCCGGGGGTGTAGTTGGGGAGGTTGGCGAGGTGGCGGAGGTTTTTTTCAAGTTGGGTGAGGGGGCAGGGGAAGCGGAAGGCTTCGATGATCAGGGCGTAGAGGAAGAAGGGGGCGTGCAGGGGGAAGAGGCGGGGGTTTTTGAGGAGCAGCAATCCGCCGAGGAGGACGTGGAAGACGAAGAAGAGGTGGAGGGCGACGATGGCGTAGACGGCTAGGGCGAGGGGGTTGGGCATGGAGGGCGGGTCCTTGAGGGCGGGGATGATACCCGGAATGGGGGGTTTTGCGGGTGGGGTTGGGTGGTTATGGTGTGGAGGGGCGGAGTGCGGTACTTGAGTGGTGGGGGTGGTGCGGGTAAATGTGTGGCGGGAATCGGGGTTGAGCGGGATCGGGTCTGGTGTGAGACGGCAATACGTTGTGGAGACAGGACATGAAGCTCGGAAACGCTGGCGGAAACGGTCGGAGTGTTCGGAAGATTTTTGCGTCGGCTGTGGAGGTGTTGGAGTCTCGGCGGTTGTTCGCGGCGACGATGTTGTCCAACGGAGGGGGTGAGGGTGCGATTCAGTTGGTGGTGGATTCGTACGGGGGGTTTGGGTTGGTTCCGACGGGCCGTCCGTCGCAATTTACGGATTTTCAGGTGGGGGGTGCGGGTGTTGTGGGGAGGTCGTATGTGTATTTCGCGCCGGCTGGTCGGTTTTTGACGGACGATGTGGGTGGGGTTGTGGCGTCGAATTCTGTCGATGCGCCGGTGTTGGGTGACGTGGTTTTTACGACGGTGTCGGGTCAGGGTGCGGTATCGCGGTTTCGGTTGACGGGGATTTCGCCGACGGGGCAGGCGTTTGACTATGACGTTGAGCTGACGCAGTCGCTGGCTGCCGTGGGGCCGACGTCGTACGTGAGGGATGTGATTAGCGGCAATTTAATGGCGGGAAATGTG